>NZ_JAUZJP010000010.1:0-14128 GCF_032886435.1 Candidatus Phytoplasma stylosanthis | reverse complement strand
GAGCCAGGATCAAACTCTTTGTTTTAAGATTTTTAATCTTAATAAAAAAACTTGTCTTTTAAAAATAAAAAAATATTATATCATCTTCAGTTTTCAAAGAAATAAATTAATATAAATTTAATAAAATATAAAAAAACAACGACAATTTATTATAACATATAAAATTATTTTTAAAATATCTAAAACATTAAAAAAAATATTTTTTTTATTTAATCAACTAAATTGAACAATATCCAAAAGAATTCGTATAAATAAAATTTTCTATAATTTTTACAAAAAGAAAGAAATTATTTTGAATAATTTCTTTCTTTTTATTATTAAAAGAACTTAAAACATATTTATCTAAAGAAATATAATTATCTTTACCAACACCTATTTTTAATCTTTTGAAATAATCTGTTTTCAAAATTTCTATAATATTTCTTATTCCGTTGTGTCCGCCATGTCCACCTTTTTTTTTTAATTTAAAAAATCCTTCTTTTAAATAAATATCATCATGGATAACTAAAATATTTTCTATCTTAATCTTGTATTTTGTCATAATATCAATGATGGCTATTCCTGATTCATTCATATAAGTTTGAGGTTTCATGAAAATAGTTTCATAAATTTTATTTATTTTACATAAATATAACAAACTTTTTGGGTCTTTTTTAAATCGAAAACAATCTTTTGTTAATTTATTTAAAAAAAAATCAATTAACATAAATCCTACATTATGTGGAGTATTTTTATAAATAGAACCTGGATTACCTAATCCAATAATAAGTTTCATTTCTTTCTCTCTATATTAATTACATTAAAGATAATTAAATTCAAAAATATAAAATAAAAATAAAATTAATAAAAAATATTAATTATTGATTTTTTTATTAATAAATTTATAAACAGAATCTAAAAATAAAACTACAAAAATACATAAAAATAAATAAAAATAATCTTGAATACGTATAACATTTGTTCCAAAAAAATTATTTAAGAAATTAAAATTTCTTGAAATTAAAATAAATAAAATAAATTCACATAAAATACCAAAATATAAAAGGAAATTTTTTTTATTAATAGTATGCCAGAAATACAGTTTATCAGAACGACAAGCAAAAACATTTCCTATTTGAGCAAAAATAACAGCACCAAAAGCCATGGTTGAAGCAAATTTAAATTTTTCACTTGTTGCAAAACTAGATAAACTATTTTTATTTGTTGAAATATCTTTAAATAAATTAGGACCATAAAAATGTAAAAAAAACACTAAAGCCAAAATACCTTCTATTAATCCTAAAAAACCATAACTTCTTTTCAACAATTTACTATCTAGTAAGCGATCGTCCTTAGTAATAGGCCTTTTTTTTAGTAATTCTTTTTTAGGTTCTTCTGCTCCTAACGCAATAGCAGGAATTAAATCAGTAATTAAATCTATAGCTAAAATTTGCATAACAGTTAAATAAAGAGGAACATTAAATAAAGCCATAAAAATAACTGGGAAAATTTGAGGAATATTAGAACTAAATACATAAGTTATAAATTTTTTGATATTATCATAAATTCCTCTCGCTTCTAAAAGAGCTTTAGGAATTGTTGAAAAATCATCATCTAATAAAATTATATCAGCAGCATCACGTGCAACATCTTTTCCTGATTTACCCATTGCAATACCTATATTGGCAGCTTTCATAGCTAAAATATCATTAACACCATCTCCAATAACAGCTACTACTTCGCCAATATCACGATAAGCTTGAGTAATTCTTAATTTATGTTGAGGAGTAGTACGAGAAAAAAATATTGGAGTTGAAGTTTTTAACATTTTTTTTAATTCTTCTTGAGGCATTAGATCAATGGTAGAACCATCTATATCTAAATATTTATCATTTTGAACAATTCCCACTTGTTTTCCGATAGAAACAGCAGTTGGCCCATAATCTCCTGTTATAACAGTAATTTTTAAACCAGCTTTATATAATTGTTCGACTGCTTCACGAACTTCAATCTTAGGCGGATCATAATTTACTACTAAACCTAAAAAAATAATGTTTTTTTCTTCAAGATTTGTTTCGATATCATCTATTTTTTTGTAAGCAATAACTAATAAACGATATCCTTTAATAGATAATTTTTCATTTTGTAAAATAAAAAAATCTTTTTCTTGTTTAGTAAAAGGTGTTATTTTGTTTTTATCATATTTAAATTTACATTCTTCTAATAAAACACTAAGAGCACCTTTTACAAATAAAAATCTATTATTTAAATCATAATTTTCTTGTGATATATTCTCTACAAAAACACTCATTTTTTTATTTTCTGAAGTAAAAGGACATATTTTTTTAATATCAAATTGATTTCGTATTTTTTGAATGTTTAATCCATATTTTTTAGCTGCAATTAATAAAGAACCTTCTGCTGGATTTCCTATTATTTGAAATTGTTTTTTTTGAATAGGATCATCTATTATATTAGTTTCAGAACATATTATTGCGGCTACAAATATTTTTTTTAAAATTTCATCATCTTTTTCTTTATTAAAATTAACAAAATTTCCTGATTTATTAAAACCATTTCCTGTAATTTCAACAGAACCACCAGAAAATAAAATTTTATTACAAGTTAATTTATTTTCTGTTAAAGTACCTGTTTTATCAGTACAAATAACAGTAGTAGAATTTAATGTTTCAACAGAAAATAATTTTTTAATTAAAACTTTTTGTTTAGCCATTCGTTGAGAACCAATTGCTAGACTTAAATTAATAGTAGGTAATAATCCTTCCGGAATATTAGCGACTAACATTCCTAAAGCCGCAATAATAGATTTTTTAAAAACAGAAAATAATTTAGAATTTTCTCCGAAACTAGAATATCTCCAAAAACAAATCAGAAATACTATTAAAGATAATGATGAAGCAATTATAGTAATAATTTTAATAACTTTATGAATTTCCTTTTCGAGAGTGCTGTTTCCTTTATCAATAGTACTTGATAAACAAGAAATTGTTCCTATTTGAGTATTCTGTGAAATAGAGTAAACAACGGCTTTAGCGCTGCCTTGTGTAACTTTAGTTCCTGCATATACTAAATTAGGAATATCAGAAATAGGAATATTTTCTTTCAAATTAGATAAAGCATTTCGATTTAAAGGAATAGTTTCACCTGTAAGCATAGAATTATCAATATAAAAATCATTAGCTTCAATTAATCTAGCATCAGCAGGAATGGTAGTTCCAATATCTAAAAAAATAACATCACCAATTGTTAAATTAATTGAATCAATAAATTCTACCTTTTTATTTCGATAAACTTGAACTTTATGAGGTATCATATCATCCAAAGAAGATAAAATTTTATCTGATTTATATTCTTGAAAAAAAGCGAATAAACCATTAAAAAATACAACTAAAATAATAGAGATCGATATTGCTTTTTCACCAATCAAAAAAGCTAAAAAACTTGATATTAATAATAAAATAGCAAACATAGAAGTAAACTGTTTCATTATTTGTTTTATAATGTTAAATTTTTTCTTAGATGCAAGAATATTAGAACCATATAATAAATATCTTTTACGAACTTCTTCACTATCTAAACCGTTATAACTTGTATTAAAATATTGAAAAACTTCTTCTAAAGATAAACTGCTTATTTTTAAAAGTTCGCTATTCTTCATAATGTTTATAATCCTCTTTTTTTATAAAAAATATTTTTTTAAATTTTAAATAAATAAAAATTATATATGTTATAAAATAAAAATAAAAAATAATTATTCTTATAAATTAATTTATAAAAATAATTACTACCTTTTTAATTTTTAATTTAGAAAATAAAAATCTTATAAATATTATTTTTATATATTATTGTTTTTAATAAAATCTTGATATTGTTTTAAATATTTTTGATATTTATCTTTTTCTTCTTGAACCTTTTTTGGATTTGCTTTTTTTAAAAAACAATTATTATTTAAAATATTTTCACTTCTTTGAATTTCACTTAAAAGAATTTCTTTTTGTTTCTTTAAATTTTTATAAATTTTAGAATTATAATTAAATTTTTCAATTTTTTTATTTATCAAAATAGAAAAATCTTGCTCAATAAATAATTCAAAAAAATCATTATCTAAAAAATTATTAATTAATTTAACTTGGTTAACTTGAAAAAATTTTGATAAAAAAGGCATCAAATATTCTAATTTTTTTATTTTTTCTAAAGAAGTTTTTATATACAATTCCTGTATATATAATTCATTTATTTTATTATTTTTTTTAAAACTACGAAATTTTATAATTAATTTTTTTAAAGATTGAAAAAAATAAAAATCTTCTTTATTAGAATAATTTAAATTTGGCCAACTAGATTTGATAATAGACTCGTTAAAATTTAATTCTTCAAAAATAGCATCTGTTATAAAAGGTATGAAAGGGTGTAACAATTTTAAAATACTATTTAAAACAAAAAGAAAAAGTTTTTGACTATTGATATTTTTTTTGAACACTTTTAAAAATTCTAAAAACCAATTCCCAAAATCTTCCCAAACAAAATGGTATAATAATTGTCCAATTTTATCAAATTCATATTTTTTATATAACATATTTATTTCTTTAATTAATTCAGATAATTGAAATAATAAAGCTTTTTCTGGTAAAAATAAATTTTCTTCTTGAAAATTGATTTCTTTTATAAAAATGTTTGTTTGAATAAAACGGCTTATATTCCAAAGTTTATTTATAAAATTCCAACTATTCATTATCTTTTTTTCATTAAAAGATAAATCTGAACCATTTGAAACACTTGTAGTTAAAAACCATCTTAAAGTATCAGTGCCATATTTTTTAATTATTTCTTCGGGAATAACACCATTTCCTTTTGATTTAGACATTTTTTGAAATTTTTGATCTCTTACTAAACCATGTAATAAAACATTACGAAAAGGAATTTTTTTAACAAAATAAGTACTTTGTAAAAACATTTTTGTGACCCAAAAAGTTAAAATATCATAACCTGTAACTAAAACATCTAAAGGAAACCGTCTTGTAAATAAATTATTTTTAAAATTTGGCCATCCTAAAGTAAGTAAAGGCCACAAAGAAGAAGAAAACCAAGTATCTAATACATCAGGATCTCTAATAAAACCACCTTCGGGTTTTTTTTCTTGAACTTTTACTTGATTATCTTTATACCAAACAGGAAGAGGATGACCCCACCATAATTGACGAGAAATACACCAATCTTCAGCATTAATAAACCAATTATCAAAAACTTTGGAAAATCTTTTTGGGAAAAAATTAATTTTTTCTTCTTTTGAAAAAAATGAATATATTTTTTTAGTTCTTAAAAACCATTGCAAAGAAACTCTTGATTCTATTAAAGAATTTGAAATACTTGAGAAACCAACATAATGATTATAATTTTCTTCTTTGGAAACTAAATTGTCTTTTTTCAAATCATTTATTATTTCTTCTCGACATATCAAAATTTTTAAATTTTGATATTTTAAAGCTATTTCATTCATTGTTCCGTTTTTATTAATACATGTGACAATTTTTAAATTATTTTTTTTTCCTATTTGAAAATCATTTTCATCATGTGCTGGAGTTATTTTAACAACTCCTGAACCAAAATTAACATCAACAGAAATATCGCCTATAACATCAATCACAGAATTTGTATACGGAACTAAAACTTTTTTTCCTATAAAAGTATTATATCTTAAATCATCAGGATGAACTGCTAATGCTTGATCAGCAAAAATAGTTTCAGGTCTTGTTGTTGCTACTTCTAAAAAAAGATCATTATCATGAACAAAAAAATATTTCAAATAAAAAAGTTTACCTTCCACTTTTCTATAATCAACTTCTATATTAGAAATAGTAGTTTGAAGAACAGGATCCCAATTAATAATTTTATAATCACGGTAAATTAAATTATCTTGATACAACTGAATAAAAACTTTTGAAACTATTTCTTTTAAAGAAGGTTCCAAAGTAAATCTTTCATATTTATAATCTATAAATAAACCTAAATTACTCCACTGAGAACGAATAATAGAAAAATATTTTTCTTTCCATAAAATAGAATATTTTAAAAAAATATCTTTTGTTATTTTTTTGTCATCGAATCCTTCTTCTTTAAGTTTTTGTTTTATTTTGGCTTGAGTAGCTATTCCAGCATGATCCATACCAGGTAAAAAAAGAACATCATAACCCAACATTTTTTTATTTCTTATTATAATATCTTGCAAGATATTATTCCAAGCATGTCCTAAATGTAACTGACCGGTAATATTAGGCGGTGGCATCATAATAGTAAAAGGAATTTTTTTTAAATCATTTTCTGTTTGAAAATAATTTTTATCTAACCATTTTTTATATCTATTTTCTTCTATTAATTTAAAATTATATTTGTTAGACTTCATAATATATTTTTTTCATTGAATCCTAATTCATTTTAATCAATTTTGTTTGAGTAAATTCGATAAAAATTATTCAAATAAAATGTAAATAATCAGATTAGAAAGTACTTTTTTTATATTCAAAATTAATTTTATATATATATTTTATCATGAATTAATTTTATAATATTATTTAATCCATCTTTGTTTTTGCAAGATAATAAATAAATAGATGTTGAAGGATAACCTAATTCATCGAAAACTTTTTTTATTTTTTGAAATCTATAATTAATTTTGGTTAATGGAACTTTGTCTTTTTTATTTAGAATTAAAATAGGTTGTAAATTGAATCTATTTAATATTTTATATATTTCTAAATCTAAAAAAGTAGGTCCAACTTGAAAATCTATTAATTGAAAGATAATTTTAATAAATAAATTATAACGTAAAAAAGAAGTTAACATAGGTATAATATTTTCTTTTATGGTTAATTTTCTCTGCATATAACCATAACCAGGCGAGTCAACTAAATAAAAATAGTTATTTAATAAAAAATAATTTAAAGTAACAGTTTTACCAGGTTTTTTAGAAATAAAAGCCATTTTTTTTTTATTAACTAAAACATTAATAAAAGAACTTTTTCCAACATTACTTCTTCCCATTAAAAAAACTTCAGATAATTTAGGTAAGGGTCGATATTTTAAGTCAGTAATACTTTTAACAAAAAAAGATTTAACAATCATACTAATTTTACCTATCAAATTATAATCAAGAAAACTAATAATTTTTTTCATATATTTTTTTAATAAAAATAAAAAAAATTTCTTTAATAAAGATAAAAATTACTTATTTTTTTATAATGAATAAATTTTGTTAAATTAAAATATCCTAAATACTCCATCAATTTATGATTTATGATATAAATTTAGTATAAAATATTTTTTTTACATAAACAAAAATAAATTAATTTCTAGAAAACAAGGATTGAAAAAATTTTTAATTTAATTAAATATAAAAAATTTTTTTAACAAAAAATAAATGACAAAAAATTTTAAAATATCATAATAATTAGATTTTTTTCAAGATATTTCTTTTAATATTTTTATATATCCAATATCTTATCACAAAATAATATTAATTATTTTATTTTTTATTATAGAATAGTAACAAATAGTAATTTTAAAAATAATTACTATTTAAAATGTTTTCATTTTATTTATATTTTATCATTTTATATTTTATCATTTTATGATTTTATCATTTTATGGATATAAAAGATAAAAATAAGGCGGTAATTTAAAATAAATTATGAAAAAAGAAATGTATAAAAAAATATTTTTTATTTCATTAATAATATTTTTATCACTATTTTTAATATTTTATTTGGTTATCACGATGAAAAAAAATGAAAACGAAAAAATCGAAGAAAAAATTCAAACAGATAAACAATCACATAATGAAAATGAAAAAGCAAACGAATATTTAAATGAAGAAATAAACAAAATACAAACAAATCCAGTTCAAGAAATTAACAACAACAATAATAATAATAAATCAAAAAAAGAAGATGAAGCTGATTTTTTCAAAAAATCAAATGATGAATCTGGAGAAATATGTTACTATAAAATAGGTAATTTACAAGCTAATGAAAATGAAGATTTCAAAATGAATACAAATGATATTTTGAAATTACTAAAAGATCATCCCGAAATATACTTTGCTTTAAAAAACAAAGAATTGAAAACAAATTCTTATTTAAATTTACTAAAAGAATCGGATCATATAAGTGAAAAAAAATTATATGATTTTAAAGAAATTCCTGATTTAAAATTAAAAATAAATAAGAGAAAAAGTACTTGGGGAGAAAACACTTATTTGCAAGTTATTTTATTAAAAAATAAAGAGACATTATTTTTGACAGAATATCCTTTAACAGAAAACCAAAATAAAAAAATAAATTTAATTGCAAGAAATTTAACACTATATAAAAATTAAGATGATCTTACAATTATATATAAAAAGACATAAAAAAAGACTATATTAAATAGTCTTTTTTTATATATAAAAATAAATTATATAAGATATAAAATATAAATAATGTATTAATTTTTTATTTATATTTAATTTTATTTAAAATTAAAAATTTTCAATACATTTTAATCCAGGCATTTCTTTTCCTTCTAAATATTCCAAAAAGGAACCTCCACCAGTAGAAACATGACTAAAATGATTTTCTAATTTAAATTTAGAAACTGCTGCTGCACTATCACCACCACCAACAATAGTAACTGTTCTTTTAGTTAATTTGCTTATTATTTGAGCAATCATTTCAGTTCCCTTTGCAAATTTATCAAATTCAAAAACACCTAAAGGACCATTCCAAAAAATTGTTTTTGCCAATGTAAGATAATATTTAAAAATAGAAATAGTTTTTGGACCAATATCTAAACCCATAAAATTAGAAGGAATTTTATTAGCTTCAAAAATAAAATCTTGAGTATTAGGAGAAAATATTTCTCCACAAGCAAAATCTTGTGGTAAAATAATTTTTTTTCCTTCAGGAGATTGTAATAATTCTTGAACTAAAGAGATTGAATCATTTTCCAATAAACTTTTTCCAACCTCAAAACCAAGAGATTTTAAAAAAGTAAAAGCCATTCCGCCTCCTATTAAAAGAAAATCTACTTTTTTTAAAATATTTTTTATAATTTTAATTTTGTCAGATACTTTAGAACCGCCCATTATTCCTATTAAAGGTCTTTTAGGATTATTCATGATTTTTTCTAAAAAATTAATTTCTTTTTCTATTAAGAAACCAAAACATTTTTGAGAAATATGTTCAGCAATTCCAACATTAGAAGCATTTGAACGATGACAAATTCCAAAAGCATCATTAATAAAAACTTCTCCTAAAGAAGACCAATATTTACCTAATTGAAAATCATTATTACTTTCTTTTTTATTATCAATATCTTCAAAACGAGTGTTTTCCATTAATAAAACATCACCAGATTTTAATTGAGAGATATTTTCTTCTAATAATTTTCCTCTTGTTTCAGGAATAAAAATAACTTTATTTTTTAAATAAGTAGATAATCTTTCAGAAACAATTTTTAAACTTAATTTTGAACAATCTTCTTTTTTTTTAACTCTTCCTAAATGAGACAAAATAATTATTTTTCCTTGATGTTTTCGAAGATAATTTATAGTTGGTAAAATAGCTCTTATTCTACTATCATCAGTAATAATTCCTTTGTTTAAAGGAACATTTAAATCTAATCTTAATAAAATTTTTTTATTTTTAATATACGAAACATCAAAATTAGTAAGTGTTTTTTTCATTATAAAATCTCCAAATAAAATAATATTTAAAAATAATAATATAATTTTACATAAACCAAGATAGATTAAATTAAATTAAGAAATAAAATTTGTTTTCTCTTACTTGAAATTTTTTATACAAATTAATTTTGATTAATATAATTCTTTAATAATATCAAAAAGTTCATTTCGTTTTTCTATACTATTAAAAATATCTTCAAAACTAAAATGAGTTATTTTTTGTTTTTTTATACTAATTCCGCAATTATGAATATTTTCTTTTAATAATTTAATAGCATAATTTCCCATATGAGATGCTAAAACACGATCTTCTACAGTTGGCGTTCCTCCTCTTTGGATATGACCTAAAATTTGAGCTCTTGTTTCAAATCCGCTATATTTTTCAACTTCTTTTGCCAGTTCATTAACATTAAAAATGTTTTCAGTAATAACAACAATAGCGTGTCTTTTATTTTGTTGTTTTAATGTTTTTATTTTATCTAAAATTATTTGTTTTTCTATATAATTTTCTCTTGTAACTATTAAATCTACTCCTGCTGCAATTCCTCCATATAAAGCTAAATCACCTTTTTGTCTTCCCATTACTTCAATAATAGTACATCTATTATGTGATAAAGAAGTATCACGTAATTTTTCAATAGCGTCTAATACATTATTAACAGATGTACTAAAACCAATAGTAAAATCAGTTTTTTGAATATCATTATCAATAGTCGCTGGAATTCCGATACATTTAATGCCTAATTCTTCTAATTTAATAGCTCCACGATAAGAACCATCTCCACCAATAATAATTAATGTATCAATATCTAATTTTTTTAAATTTTGCGCACATATTTTACGAATTTCAAAATCATTTTGAAAAGGAAGAAAACGAGATGTTCCTAAAAAAGTTCCTGAATTATTAATAAAACGAGAAAATTCATCAATATAATCAATAATTTCAATTTGATTATTATATAAACCTAAATAACCATCTCGTACAATATAAATATTTAATTTTTGTTTCAAACCTGTTGCAACAATAGCTTGAATTACGCTATTCATTCCTGGAGAATCTCCGCCTGAAGTCATAACTGCTATTTTTTTAATTTGATTTTTTTTCATTTGTGTAATTCCTTTATTAAACTTTTTTAATAAAAAAAATTTTAAATATTGAATAATTAAAAAATTGAAATTAAATTTAAAAAAAATTATTAATTTTTAAATATTCGAAATAAATCATTTTTTATTTTTTATTATTAAAAAATAAATTTTAAATAGATAAAAAAATATTTTAAAGATAAAGAAAGATAAGAAAAAAATTTAATTAATGAATAATTAAACTTTTTCCTGTCATTTCTTCAGGTTTAGAAATGCCTAAAAGTTCCAATAAAGTAGGAGCAACATCACATAAAAAACCAGTTCTTAAATTAATATGAGGTTTAGTTAATATAAAAGGAACTAAATTATTAGTATGAGCAGTATGTGGTTGTCCGTTTTCATCTGTCATTTGCTCAGCATTTCCATGATCAGCTACAATGCAAGCAATACCATTAATATCTTGAATAGCAGTAACAATTTCTTCTAAACATTGATCTACTACTTCTACCGCTTTAATAGTAGCTTTTAAAGATCCAGTATGACCTACCATATCAGGATTAGCAAAATTTAAAATCATAGTTTGATATTTTTTTAAAAAAACAGCTTGTTTAGCTTTTTTAGTTACTAAAAAAGCACTCATCTCTGGTTTTAAATCATAAGTTTTAACTTTAGGAGAAGGAATTAAAATTTTATCTTCATTTAAAAAATTCTTTTCTTCTCCGCCATCAAAAAAGAAAGTTACATGAGGATATTTTTCAGTTTCTGCAATTCTTAATTGATGTAAATTATTATCAGAAATAACTTTTCCATAAATATTTTTCAAATTTGTTGGTTCAAAAGCAATTAAACTTTTAACATGTTGAGAATAAAAAGTCATAGTTACAATACAAAGATTTTTAAGTAATTTATCAGGTTCAAAATTTGATTTACCTTTTGAACTAAAATGTGAAGTTGCTGATGGATTAGAAAAAGCGGTGGCTAAACGCATAATCCTATCTGATCTAAAATTAACAAAAATAATGCTATCATTATCTTTAATTAAACCTTTTGAATCAACAATAAAAGGTTTTATGAATTCATCAGTAATATTTTTTTTGTAAAAATCTTTAATATTTTTCAGAGGATCATTGTAAATATAACTTTTTTCAGAAACCAACATATTGTAAACTAAATTAATTCTATCCCAATTATTATCACGATCTAGAGCATAATATCTTCCACTAATAGAAGCCAATTGAAAACCACAATCTAAAATTTTATTAAGATATTCTATTCCTGAATATGGATTAGTATCACGTCCATCTGTAAAAGCATGTAAATATGTTTTATCTTGCATTCCATACTTTTTAGATAATTCTAATAAAGCTTCAAAATGACTTAAATAAGAATGTACACCGCCATCAGAAATTAAACCTATTAAATGTATTTTGCTATTATGTTTTTTAGCATTTTTTATGGCTTGAATAAATTTTTCATTATCAAAAAAAGATTTATCACTAATAGATTGATTTATTTTGGTTAAAGATTGATTAATTATTCTTCCAGAACCTAAATTCAAATGACCAACTTCACTATTTCCTACTTGTCCATTTGGTAGTCCGACTGATGTTCCAGAAGCTTGTAAAGTTGTATGCGAGAACTTTTTTAATAAATAATCAAAATAAGGTGTTCGGGCTAAATAAATAGCATTATTTTCTTTTTTAGTTGATAGCCCCCAACCATCTAAAATAATTAGAGCAACAAATTTATTCAAAAAAATATACCTCTCTCTTTTCAAATAAATAATTATTCTTTTAAATTATAGAAATTTTTTAATCCTGAATAATAAGAAACTTTCAATTTTTCTTCAATTCTTAATAATTGATTATATTTGGCAATTCTATCAGTTCGAGATAAAGATCCTGTTTTGATTTGTCCTGTATTTGTTGCAATAACTAAATCAGCTATAGTAGTATCTTCACTTTCGCCGCTACGATGTGAAATAACAGCTGTATAAGAGTTTTTTTTAGCCATCTCTATAACTTCTAAAGTTTCTGTTAATGTTCCAATTTGATTTAACTTAATCAAAATAGAGTTACCAACCTTATTTTTTATACCTTGTGATAATTTATTAATATTAGTAACAAATAAATCATCTCCTACTAATTGGATCTTATGGCCTAATCTTTTTGTTAATAATTTCCATCCTTCCCAATCGTTTTCGTCTAAACCATCTTCAATAGAAATAATTGGATATTCATTAACTAATTTTTCATAATATAAAATTAATTCTTGATTATTAACCATTCTTTTTTTTCCTTCAGAAGTTAATGAATACATTTTTTTATCTTTATCATAAAATTCTGAAGCAGCGATATCCATTCCTAAAAAAACATCTTCCCCTGGTTTATAACCTGCATCAGAAATAGCCTGAATAATGTTTTGTAAAACTTCTTCATTAGAATTAAAATTAGGAGCATAACCTCCTTCATCTCCAACAGTTGTAGACAATTTTTTTTGTTTAAGTATTTTTCCTAAATGATGAAAAATTTCTACTCCACAGCGTAAAGAATCTTTAAAAGTAGAAAAATTAGTCGGCAAAATCATAAATTCTTGAAAATCAATATTGTTAGAAGCATGAGCTCCACCGTTTACAATATTCATCATAGGAACAGGTAATTGTTTTGGTTGAATACCGCCTATATATTCATATAATTCTAAATCTAAATAATTAGCTGCTGCTTTAGCACATGCTAAAGAAACTCCTAAAATAGAATTAGCCCCTAAATTTGATTTATTAGGTGTTCCATCTAACTCAATTAATATTTTATCTATTAAATTTTGCTCTAAAACAGATATGTTTTTTAATTTTGGCGAGATTACTTTTAAAACATTTTCTACAGCTTTTAAAACACCTTTACCTTGAAATCTATCAAGAACATTATCTCTTAACTCAACTGCTTCATATTCTCCAGTTGAAGCACCTGAAGGAACAATAGCTCTTCCGAAAGCACCTGAAAAAGTATAAACTTCAACTTCTAATGTAGGATTGCCTCTAGAATCTAAAACTTCTCGAGCCAAAAATTTTTCAATATAAGGCATAAAAATAAATAACTCCTTTTTTTTATTAAAAAATAATTAATAATAAACGAAATAATCTAATCGTTTAATTTAATTAGTACAATAAATATTATAGTGTTTTTTTATATATGAATAATTTTTTTTTAATAAAAAAAGAAAATATGTAATAATATTAGTAGTAAGGGATTTTTTTTTAAATTTTATTTATTTAAAATATAATTAAATATGAAAATTGAAAATCTTTTATAAAAAGAATATAAAAAGAAT
>NZ_JAUZJP010000009.1:7943-17967 GCF_032886435.1 Candidatus Phytoplasma stylosanthis | reverse complement strand
GAGCCAGGATCAAACTCTTTGTTTTAAGATTTTTAATCTTAATAAAAAAACTTGTCTTTTAAAAATAAAAAAATATTATATCATCTTCAGTTTTCAAAGAAATAAATTAATATAAATTTAATAAAATTAAATTAAAAAATTTTTATGGTGGAGGGAGATGGATTCGAACCATCGTACCTTGACGGAGCAGTTTTACAGACTGATGCGTTTAGCCACTTCGCTATCCCTCCCTAAAACATAAATATAAACATAAAAATAAACTTTAAAAAAAGCATAGTATCACATAAAAAAAACTACAAATAATTTTAACATAAATTTATAAAAAATCCAATTTTTTTTAAAAATAAAATTAAATATTTATTTTTTATTAAAATAATTAATAAATTATATATTTTTCTATTTTTTAAAAATTAATTAAATTAAAATTTTTTTTATTAAATAGGTAAAAATATATTTTATTGAATGTTTTTTTGTTTCAATAAAATATATTTTTTTTTCATTAATTTATGATTTATAATAACTTGTAAAATAGTATAAATATTTCCAACTATCCAATATAAAGATAGTGAAGAATCATTAAAAGAAGCAACAACCATAAATAAAATCATAATATATCCAATTATTTTTATAGAAAATTTTTGATTTCTATCTTTTATTTTTTGTTCATCGCTTAAAATTTTGACATTTTTATTAAATTGAATATTCTTTTTTTCATTTATTTTATTTAAAATAAACATACTTGTTCCTACTAAGAAAGATAAACAAATTCTAACTAATATATCAATATTAATAAAGTTTTTTTCAGTAAAAGAAGTTGAAGAGGAACTTAAATTAATAAATCCTAAAAAAGGTTTTTTTAAATCCACATAAGATTCAAAAATTCCACCAGGAACACGAAAACGATTTAAAGTTTTAAACATAGCAATAAAAATAGGAATTTGCAAAAAAGTTATAAAAAAACTAAAAATATTTAAATTATGTTTTTGATATATTTTTTGAATTTCCATTTGTTTTTTATATAAAGATTCTCTATCTTTTTTTAAAAGATATTTTTCATTTATTTTATTAATTTCCGGTTTCATTAAATTCATATTCATACTAAAAGTACTAGATTTAGTATAAATAGGCCATAATAAAGTTCTAATAAAAATAGTCGTTAAAACAATTCCTAAACCTAAATTTCCAAAAAAATAACCTGTTACACCATAGGAAAATATACTAGAAAAAAAATTTAAAATAGAACCAATTAAAATTATAAAAACATTCCAAATATAACCCCAATAAAAAAAATAATTCCAATTTAATTTATCAAACCATTGAATAGGTAATTCACCAGAATCATCTACAAAAATTTGAATAGGGTTTAATGATTCAAAATTTTTTTCTTTTATATAAAAAAAATTATTTTTTTGTGATTTATTTTTATTTAATCTAGTTTTAATTAGATCATTATATTTATCATTTTGAATAGACAACGACGATAATTCATCATCATAAACATCAATATCATTAAAATCTAATAATGATATTATTTTATTATCATTATCATCTGTTTTTAATATACAAATTTTATAATTATCATTTTTCTTAAACTTGTCTTTTAAAAAACATTTTTTATCTGTTCCTGTTTTAATATTAAAAAAATCCCTTACATAAACATCTCTTCTAATATCTCTATCTTTTTCTAGAACAAAAAAAATATCTTTAGAATTTAAAATATCATCTATATATTCTTTTAATACAATTTTAGATGTTGAATCAAGTTCAAATTTTTTTTGTATATTAATGTTATCTATATGAAAACGATCTGTTTGATTATTAATCCCAAATCGAAATAAATCAATACCTTCTCCAAAATAAATTGGATTAAGATCTGAACGATCTAAATTTTCTTTAATTTTTTCGATTTTTGTTTTAATTTTTATTTCATCATCAATATTACTATCAAAAAAAAATTTAAAATTTAAATTACTTAACTTGATTTCTTCTTTTTTAGAAGCTTCGCTAAAATGTCTTACTACTAAATAAACAATCAGAGATAAAAAAAATATTGTAAAAAATTTTTGAAATATAATTTTATTTGTATCTTTCGTTTTCATCAAAATAAATTTACCTTATTAGCTTAAAAAGTTTTTTTTATTAAAATCAAAAATTTTTTTTCTAAATCTAAAAAACTTAATTCTTTAGAAGTTGGTTTTATAACAAGAACAAAAGTCATATTTTTATTTATAAAAGACATATTATTATGAATAATCATTCTCAAACGTCTTTTTATCAAATTTCTCTCATGAGCTTTGCCATATTTTTTACTAATGCTTAAAGCAAACTTAAAATTATCAAGATTTTTATTTTTCATAAAATATAATATAAAAAAATAATTTTTAACTTTTTTTTTGAATTTAAAAATTAAATCTATTTCTTTTTTTTTTTTTAAAATGAATTTTTTTTTCATATTTTAAAAATTATATGTTTTCCTTGAATATCACTTTAATTAAATTATTTTTAAATTTAATTAAAGTGATTTAAAAATAAAAATAATTTTATTTCTATTTAACATTAAAATAATATTTAATAAATTTTCCAACGATTCAATTTACTAAAAAAATTATTAATATAAATATAATATTAATAATTTTTTAATTTAATTTTTTAATATTTGATTATTATTGCAAATATTGCAAATATTGCAAAATATAAAAGAAAAATCCATTAATTATATTTTAATAAAAAGATTAAACTTAAACTGTTAATCTGGCTCTTCCTTTTTTTCTTCTGGAAGAAAGAACTCGACGTCCACCAACAGTGGACATTCTAGCTCTAAAACCATGTGTTTTTACTCTTTTTATCTTACTAGGTTGATATGTTCTTTTCATAAATTAAAATTCAAAAACCTCTTCTTTTTTAAAAATAATTTACTTATTTAAAAAATCTTTTTATTAGTTAAATAAAATATGTTCTACTTTTTTAGAATCTAATTCTTTGATTAATAAAACTAAAAGTTCAATAGTATATTCTATATCTTTTTTATTTATAACAGAAGTATGAGAATGAATATAACGGGTAGGAACGCCAATTGTTATAGTAGCAGAACCTTCGTTTTGTAAATGCATTATTGAAGCATCAGTTTGACCACCTGTTGGTTTTGGTTCTTGAAAAGGGATATTATTATCTTGAGCAATTTTAATTGCCAAATCTCTTAACCCTTTATGAGGTATTAAACCAGAATCATAACAAGAAATTTGTGGCCCTTTTCCTAAAGATGAAATATTTCTTGAATTGTTTTCACCTGGAAAATCATCAGCAATTCCTGTATCTATTGCAATAGAAACTAAAGGTTTAATTTTATTAGTACTTGTTCTAGCACCTCTTAATCCTACTTCTTCCTGAACCGTGAAAGCACCAGCAAATATATTTTGATTATCTTTTAACTTCTCAAGAACTTCCATAACTATTAAAGCACCTACACGATTATCAAAAGCTTTTCCAACTATAAAATCTTCATTATTTAGAAGTTCAAATTCACTATAAGGAGTAATCATATCTCCTATTTTAACATTTAATTTTTCCACTTCTTCTTTGCTATAAACACCTAAATCTAAAAATAAATCCTTACTTTCGGGATTTTTATGTCTATCTGCTATCGATAAAACATGAGGTGGTTTTGCTCCTGTAATTGCTGTCAAAACACCTTTTGAAGTATGGATTTTCCATTTTTGAGCTAACATAACATTAGTTGACCAACCGCCTAATGTTTGAAATTTAATAAATCCTTCTTTAGTTATTTCTGTTACTATTAAACCAATTTCATCTACATGACCAGCCAACATAATTTTAGGACCATTATTACCTTTATAAGCAATCAAACTACCTAAATTATCATATTCTATTTTATCAACAAAATCCTTTATGTTTTCTTTTATATAACTATTAACTTGTTTTTCTTGCCCTGGAACACCATTTAACATTGTTAAATCTTTTAATTTTTTTAACAAATTAGACATAATAAACTAAAACTCCTTTATAAAAATTCATTATAATTTTTATTTGTATTATTTGTATTATTTTTAATTAAAGAATGAATATGTTTCAACATATAAAAAAGATAAAATAGAGAAATAACAAAAAATACAAAACTTAAAATTTGTCTAATGGTGCTAAATAATTTATATCCATGTCCTAAATAATAAGAACTTAAAATTAATGTAATTAAATAAAAAACAAATTCTAAAGAACTGAATATACTTTTTTTATTGTTGGAATAAAAGCTAATAATATATAATTTTATAACAATATGTATTATAAAAATATAATATATGGTAAATTCTTTACTAAAAATATTTAATAATTTTTTTTCAGAATTTTTTAGAATAAAAGGTTGCAAAATAAAACTTAAAGAAACTAAAATTAACACTAAACTTTCTAATAAAAACAAAAACTTAATAAAACCTGTTTTTTTTTTGAAATTACTAAAAACAAATATATAATTAATCCAAAAAATTAAAATACTAAGTAAAATATCACTAGCATGAAATTTGTATTCAAAAATTAGTATTGATTTATCAGACCAAAGAAATATAGAAACTAAAATAAAAAAAACAGTTGTTAAAAATGTAAAAAAAATTTTTTTCTTTTTATAATCAATATTAAACATTAATGTTTTACAACTCCTTAAAAAATAATTTTTATTTATTTATTTTTTCTTTTAACAAATTAATCAAATCTATTTTTTTTAATTTAGAAATATTTGGTATTTCATATTTTTTAGCCAATATTTTTAATTCTGGCATTAAAGATTTTTCTAATTTATTTTCTATATTTTCGTAAATTGAATTTTTTTCTTCAGAAAATAAATTTTCTTTTTTTAATTCTGAATCAATTGTTTTATTTATATCTTTATGATCTGAAATATTCGATAAAGCTTTTTTGTGTTCTAAAGAATTACGAGATAATTCAATATAATTTAAAAACATTTCAGGATTATTATAAGATATATCAGATAAAATTTTACGATTAATTTCTATTTTTGATAAAGAAAGACCATGCATAAATTGTGAATAATTAATATTATTATTCATACAACCTGCATTAATCCTTGTAATCCACAATTTTCTGAAATCTCTTTTTCTTCTTTTTCTATCTCTATAAGAATATTGTAAAGAACGCATTACTTGTTCATTTGCTGTTTTATAAAGATTACTTTTAGAGCCGAAATAACCTTTTGCCAATTTCATTATTTTTTTTCTTCTTTTATGTCTGGATGTAACAAAATTTATTTTAACCATTTTATATTCATTGCCTCTTTAAATTTATTATTATAAAGATTTTTAATTTCAAATAAGATATTTAATTCTTCTTACATCAGTAATATCTACTAATGTAGCTTGTCTTAACTTTCTATTTTGTTTAGTTGTTTTTGATCCAGCTAAATGATTTTTAAAAGCATGCCTTCTTAAAAATTTACCAGTTCCAGTTATTTTAATTCTTTTTTTTAACCCTTTATGCACTTTTTTTTTTATCATACTGAAAACCTTCTTTTTTATTTTATTGTTTTATTTTTTTTTGAAGATAAAACTGTAATAATTCGATTAAATTCTAATTTAGGCGGTATTTCAATATTTCCTAAATCATTTAATTTAAGTATAATTTTTTCGAAAATATTTTTACCTAAATCAACATGAGTTATCATTCTTCCTTTAAAACGCATAATAATTTTAACTTTATTACCTTGATTTAAAAAAAGACGAGCTTTTTCAGTTTTAAAATTTAAATCGTTATTATCGATATTAGGATTTATTCGAATCTCTTTAATAACAGTTACAACTTGATTCTTTTTCATTTCTTTTAATTTTTTTTGATACTTATAACGAAATTGAGAATAATTCATTAATCTAACAACTTTTGGTTCAGAATTAGAATTAATCATTACTATATCTGTTTCTTTTTCTTCAGATAATTCAACTATTTTTTCTTTTTCTAAAATACCTAGTTTAGAACCATTTTCATCCAAAGTTAAATATTTACCATTAGGAATGCTTTCGTTATATAAAACATTTATTTGTGAAGTTTTTCGACTGTTTTTTTTATATTTAATATTAAAATTCTCCTTCCTTTAATAATAAATAATAATTATTTTGTTTATAAATCATTTCAACATGAATTAAAAAAAATTTTTACCAAAAAAAGATATTTAAAAATTTTCAGAAATCTTTTGAATTTTAATAAACTTAGAAATATTATTAATGAACTTCATAATTAAATATAAAGTTACTTTTTCTAATATATTTCTCCTTAAATTTTATTTTATTATCTTTGATATCTTTGATACTTAAATAATTATACATTAAAAAAAACTTTTTTTAATTTTAAAAACAAAATAAAAATTAATTTAAAAAATTATTTATTTTACTATTTTTTTATTATTCTTTTTTCTTGAAATTAAAAAGTAAACTAATTCCACCAAAATAATAGAAATTATTCCGTCTGCTATATAATGTTGTTTAATGGCAAAAGTAGAAATAAAAACTAAAAAAGCCATAATAAATTGAAACCAAAAAACTTTTTTTGGAACATTATTATTTTTTAATCTAAAAGGAACATAACAAAGAAAACTTATAGCAACATGTAAACTAGGTAAAGAATTTAATCTAGTATAATCTGTTTCATATATTTTTTCTAATAATTTACCAGATATTGAACCATGTTTAAAAGTTTTAAACTGAAAAATTTTTAAAGCTTCAATTGGAAAAATAATAAATATTAACAAAGAAAAAAATAAAACTATAAAGGCAGATTTATATAAAGATTTAATTGTTTTTTTATCTAAATATTTATATACAAAAAAAGGAGTTAAAAAATACCACCATAATATAGAGATTAAGTAAATAAAAACAAAATTTTCAAAATATTTTATATCTGGAAAACCTAGAGTTTCTCCAAATTTATTATTTAAACCTAAATTTAATATATTAATCCACCAGTTATTTTTTTCTGAAATTAAATTTTCTGAAATATATCTAGGTATCAATCGTTCATTCTTATAAATAAAAAATAAAACAAAATGATATGAAGCTTGTTGAATAAAAACTAAAAAAAGAAATTTTTTAATGTATTCTTTTTTGCTATATTTTTCATTTTCTTTAGTATTTATCATTTTATTATCTAATTTTTCCTATTTTGTTATTTTTTCAATAACAATTTTTATTTTTATAAAATTTTTTTGGTAAAACTATCTACTTTTACATTATTTGTTTATATATATGTTGATATATATTTATGAAAATACGTGTAAAATACATGTTTTAATATGATTTTTAGATTAAATTTGAATTTTTAAAATTCAATTTTTTATTAAATCTTTTTTTTTTAAAATTCAACAAATAAATAAAAATAACCCAAAATACAATTACAAAAGTAAATAAAAAAACTATCGCAAAAAAATATGAATAATCGTTTTTTAATTCTTCAAAATTATCTATATAAGGAAATAAATCTTTATTACATAATGTTAAAACTAATGAAAAAAAAGAATAAGAAAAAAAATAAATAAACCCAATGTAAAATTTATCAGAAGAAACTAAACTAGAATCTATAAAAGAATAATAAAAAACAAAAGAAATAGGTAATAACATATGTTCAGGATCATATTCCAAAATGTTTTTTAAACATATAACAAAAAAAATAATTAAACAGTTTACAAAACAATTGAATTTTAAATAATTTAAATATTTAGAATATTTTATTTTTTTGATTAAACATAACAATAAAGATAAATTAACTAATAGAGTATTTTCTCTTGTAAATAAACCGAGAGAAAAAAAATTTCTTCTACCATGTTGAGAGTCATAAATAGATTTTGTAATTCCTGAGTATGAAGAAAAAATAGAGATTATTAAAAGAATATATAAACTAATTTTTTCTTTTTTTTTTATCCATAACTTTTTTTTTCATAACTTTAATAAACCTTTAAAATTAAATTTAGTTCTTTTCAATTATTAAATTATAGTATCAAAATATCTTAAAATGATAAGTTAAAACAAAAATAAGTAAGTTAAAAAAAATGTTAAAACATTAATGTAAATTCATGATTTTTTTATATTTGTAATGAAGATTATAATAAAATTATATAGTAAATTATACACTAAATATGATAAATTATAAATATAATTAGAAAATAAATAATATTTTTAAATATAAATAAAAACTTTTAAAAATTAAGGAAAATTAGATTTTTTTATTAATTTTTAGACAATTTATTTTATTTTGTTATTGAGGAAAATTATTAATATATATATATATATATACATACTTTGTGTCATAACAATCAATAAAATCATTAATTTTTACAACAAATTTATTATATAAATAAAGTATTTTGGTTTTTTAAAAATAATTAAAAAATAGCAAAGAATAATAAAAAAAGGTATATTAAAATAATGAAAATAGGTTTATTATTGGATGGTTGGGAACCTTGTATCGGTGGAGTTATTACTTCAACAAAATCTCTCCAAAAAGGACTAGAAATGTTAGGGCATAAGGTTTATATTATAACGCTCAATTCTTACCCTATAAAAAAAGAAATAAAACATGGTCCTTGTATATTAAAACTTCAAGGTGGAATACCTTTATTTTTAAAAGGAACAGAAGGTTATCGTTTAGTTTTAAGATATAAAAAATTTCTGCCTCAAATAGAAGCTTTAAATTTAGATGTAATTCATGTTCATACTGAAGCAGGAATAGGTCATTTAGGTTTATATGCATCTTCTCAACTTAAATTACCATTAGTGTATACAATGCATTCTATGTATCATTTTTTTATTGAAAAAAATAATTTTATTTGGCTTAAAATATTCAAAAAAATAATATTAAAATACTTAGATTATCTTTTAAAAAAGTTTATATCGAAAGCTAATGTGGTTGTTGTGCCTACACAAAAAACTTTATCTTTTTTAAAAGAACGATATAAAATAGAAAAAAATTATCAAATTATTCCAACTGGAATTTCATTAGAAAAATTCGGAAAAGAAAATTATTCTTCTGAAGAGATAAACAATTTAAAAGAAAAATTAGGATTAAAAAATTTTTTTGTTTGTTTATTCATAGGCAGAATTTCTAAAGAAAAATCTATTGATCATAATATTAATAATTTTTCAGCTTTTCATAAACAAAACAAGAAAAGTAAATTCTTAATTATAGGAGATGGCCCGGAAAAAAAGAATTTAAAAAAACAAGTCGAAAAATTAAATTTAAAAAATAAAATTATTTTTTTGAATTTTGTTCCTAACGAACAAGTGGGTCTATATTATCAATTGGGAGATGTTTTTATAAATTCATCTTTGTTTGAAACACAAGGTTTAACTTATATCGAAGCTTTAGCATCTTCTTTACCAATTGTAGCTCGTTACGATGAAGCATTAGAAGGTGTTATTCAAAACGGAGAAAACGGTTTTTTTTATAGTAATGAAAAAGAATTTGTTCAAATTTTAAATATCTTATCTAATGATCAAGAAAAATATAAAAAAATATCATTACAAGCTCAAAAATCAGTTCATAATTATAAACAAGAAATTTTTGCAAAAAAAATGATCAATATTTATCAAAAAGTTATTTATGAGAATAAAAAAAGATTAGAAAATAAAACAATTTAGTTTTATTTTAAAATTCAAAAATAAGAAAAAAGGAATATATTTTGAAAATAGGTATTTTTACAGATTCTAATTTAAACATTATTAATGGTGTATCTGTTTCAACAAAGTCTCTCCAAAAAGGACTAGAAATGTTAGGGCATAAGGTTTATATTATAACTACTAATGAACCTATATCGAAAGATAAAAAAAAAAATAATTGTTATATTATTGAAATAAAAGGTATTTTTATTCCTTTAGAAATTGTAAAAGAATTTCGTTTAGTTTTAAGATATAAAAAATTTCTGCCTCAAATAGAAGCTTTAAATTTAGATGTAATTCATGTTCATACTGAAGCAGGAATAGGTCATTTAGGTTTATATGCATCTTCTCAACTTAAATTA
>NZ_JAUZJP010000009.1:0-7843 GCF_032886435.1 Candidatus Phytoplasma stylosanthis | reverse complement strand
TATTTATGAGAATAAAAAAAGATTAGAAAATAAAACAATTTAGTTTTATTTTAAAATTCAAAAATAAGAAAAAAGGAATATATTTTGAAAATAGGTATTTTTACAGATTCTAATTTAAACATTATTACCTGAACTGCACCCCTAATATTAAAACAAAATAAATTTTTATTTTGTCATAATATAATAATAAAAAAATGTTTTCAATTTATATATGCAAACAAAAAAAAATATTTCCCTTAAAAAAAATATTTATTTTTAAATTCTAAAAAAACAGTAAAATATTTTTTTTATTTAAACAATTAGAAAAAAAATTATATTGTTTCTTTTTTTTATTAAAAAAATTTGTTCAATTTATTAATTATTTTTTACATTTTAGAAATTTTTATAATATTTTTTATTTCATGTTATTAAGTTATTAAAAAAATTTAAAAACAAAATTAAAAATAGGAGTAAAAAATAAATATGAAAAAAATAAGTGAAAAAAAAGAATCAATTAAAAGAAAAAAAGAAATTGAATTGTTGCAATTGGTAATTAGTTATTGTAGCCCTAATTTTAGAAATTTAATTTTTAATTTAGTTAAAATTTATAAAAAATATTTTAAAATAAATAAAATTTTAAAATTATTAAAAATAAGTCGTAGTTCTTACTATTACTGGAAAACTAAAAATAAAATAAAACACAAAAAAAATAAAAATTATCAAAAAATCACCAAAAGAATAGGTAAATTATGTAAAAAAAATAAATATTCTTTTGGTTATCGCAAAATAAAAAACCTTTATTATGAAAATTATAAAGAAATAATTAATGGCAAAAAAGTTTTAAAAATAATGAGTAAAAATGAATGGTTAATGCGTTATAGAAAACCTTTCAATAAAAAAATATTTTATAAAAAAAATATTCAATCAAAATTTAATTTAATCAATTTAAATTTTAAATCTGAAAAACCACTCCAAAAGATATATACAGATTTAACTTGTTTTAAGACTAAAAATGGTAATTTTTGGCTATCTGTGATAATTGATGGTTTTAATAATCAAATTTTATCTTCTGTAATGAGTTTAAATCCTGATTTAAAATTAGTAAAAAAAACTTTTCAAAAATTACCAAAAATAAAAGAAAATTGCATTCTTCATTCTGATCAAGGTAGCGTTTATCAAAGTATTAAATTCAAAAAATTTCTTATAAAAAGAGGTTTTTTAATAAGTGTATCAAGGAAAGCTTTTCCAAATGATAATGCAATTATAGAATCTTATTTTGGTATTTTAAAAGGATATTTAAAAGAAAGTTCAACTCCCTCGTATAAAGAAAATTTTATAACTTTGAAGAAAAAAATAAAAAAATTTACATTTTATTATAATAAAAATTGGATATTTCAAAAATTTAATTATAAATCTCCGCTTCAATATCTAGAATCGCAACAATTAAAAATAAATTTTCAAAAAATTAAAGATTTTTCTTAAAAATAAAAATTTAAAAAAATATTTATTTTATGTTTATGTTTTTAATTTACTTTTGCATTTGAAATTGAGGTACTTTTATTTCTGTTTTTTTATTTTTATTTTCAAGAATTATTTTTTGTATTTTTTCATAATTAGGATTTTGTTGTTGTAATTCTGTATATTCTAATTCTTTTTCTTGAATATTTTCCTCAATTTTATTTTTTTGTTTTTGTAAATTATCTATTAAATTAACATGTTTTTCTTTTTCTAAAAATTCGGCTCTCTTTTTTTCTAATTCTTCTATTGATTTTTCATATTCGCTTATCCATTCACTATAAACCATCATTTCTTTATCATTTTCTTTATATGTTTGGATTTTTAATTTTCTTATTTCTTCAATTAATTCATTACTATTAATTTTATTTTTATAATTATTGTATTTTTCTTCATAAAGAAAATAATCTTGCTCTAATTTTTCCAAGTCTTTATTAATATCATTAATAAAAATTTTTAATAATTCAGCACTTATCATTTTAGGTTCTTCGCCATTTTTTTGTGTTAAAAAATCTATTATTTTATGAATTCGATGTTCTTTAGGGATAACCATTTTACATGATTGATTATCTTGTTCACTTTTTCTATCAAAAGTAATATTTTGATTTACAATATTAAAACCAGTTTTTAAACTTAATAAATCATTTATTTTATTAAAAGCTTTAAAAATAACTTTAAATAAATTTCCTAAAGAAAAAGCATTATTCCTTTCCCAATCCTCAGCATTTTGTCTTAACAATAATAAATTATATTTTAAAACTTGATAAGCTTCTTTTTCTGTTTTTATTTCTTCCATTTTATTTTTAACTGAATTCATATTTTCTTGAATCTCTCTTTTTTTATCTTCAACAGAAATTATTTGTGATGCTATTTTTTTAAGTTCTAAATCTAATCTATTCATAGATTGAATCATATTTTCTTTAAAACTTTTTGCTATTTCTAATTGTTTAATTAATGATTCTTCTGTTGTTTCTAATTTTTTAATTTTTATTTTTGTATTAGTTATTTCCTCTACTATTTTAATTTGTTTTTTTTGTAATTCTTCTATTTCTTTATATAATTTATCTTTTTTTTGTTCATTTTGTTCTTTTTTTAATTCTTTTTCTTTTTGTTTAATTTCTTCTTCAATTTTTATTTTTTCTTTTTCTAAATCTATTAATCTTCCTTTTTCAATAACTATTTCACCTTGAACATCATTTAACTGTAATTTAATTTTTTCAATTGTTTTTTCATTATTTTCAATAATATTTTTAATTTTATCTTTATCAGCTTCAGTAATTTTTTGAGATTCATAAAGTATTTTTAATTCTTTTTCCGTAACTTCCATTTCTTTTTCCCAATTAGACGCTAAACCTTTATATTTATCTAATAAATCATCATATTTATTAATAGTCTTGTCTACTTCTAAAATTAATTTATCATAATTTTTAGTCACAGATTCTTTTTTTCGAAAAATAAAAAACCAGATAACAATAGAAGAACTTAAAATAATTAAAATATAAAAAAATTTATGTTTTAAAGAAATTTTTGTTCCGCAAATTTTATCAATAAAAAAAAATATAAATATTATAATTAATGCAATTATAAACCAAGTAAAATAATTTTGAAAACTAAATAAACCACTTAAAATATTTAAAGGAGATAACATTTTTTCTTCTTTTTCCTTTTTTATACTTTTTTTATAAAAGATAATCTTTCTTAAAATAAAAAAAAATTTGTAATTTTTTTTATTATTTTTATTTTTTATTTAATAATTTTTTTTGCTTTTTCAAGAGATGTTAATTTATCATCTATTATCAATTGATAAGCTATTTTTAAATCTTCAATATTTATGGATTTGCATTCACAACAATTTTCTAAAATATTAGCATCAGTTTTTTGTTTATTTTTATTATTTTCGTAAAAAAATTTATTATTTTCAAAACGTTTTTCATGTTCAGGATGAGAACATACTTTTTTATTTTCCGTATTTTTAATTTCTCTACTGATAGATTGGGAATTAGCTTCTTTAACCAAATTTTCTAAAATACGATAAGCTTTTTTATAATTTTTTTCATTTGGTGTTTCTACTAAAAAACCATTTATATTTTTTTCATAATGAGGAGGTAAATTTTCTAAACCTTCATTAATAATTTCTAATAAAAATTCTTTGGCTTCAATTGTTATAGGAAATTGATGTTTTTTTAATATATCTTTTAATTGTATTTTACGTTCTTCTTTATTACCTGGTATTAACTCTATTTTATGAGTAAAACGTGATAAAATAGCAGATTCTAGTCCATCAATATGGTTTGTTGCTGCAATAACAAAAATAGGTTGTTCAGAATTTATTTCTTCTGGGCGAGGTTCTAATTGTATTTTGAATTCATTAACAACATTGGCGATTTCAGAACCTGGTTTTAAACTATCAATATTTAAAAAAACATTTTCACATTCATCTAAAAAAATAATGGCTCCCTTTCCGTTTCTATGAGCCGCTTCTCTAGCAAGTTCAAATAATTCTTTTACCATTTTAGGAGCTTTTCCTATTAATTCTTGAGCGAAAATAGAACAAGATGTTTCAATAAAAGGTACTTCAGATTCTCTGGCAATGGAACTGGCAAAAACAGTTTTTCCGCAACCAGGAGTTCCAAACATTATCAAACCTTTTGGTAAAGAAACAGAACCACGATTTTGAAAAAATTTTTTATTTTTTAAGAAATTAACAAAATTTTTAGCAACTAATTTAGGTTCTTGTAATCCTGTTAATTCATCAAATTTAGGAAATTTTTTATAATCTTTAGCTACAAAATTTTCGCTAGCCAAAAAAATGTTTTTATCAGAAGAAAAAAAATTATTTTTATATTTTGTATCATCATAAGATATTTCTTGTTTTTTTTCTTGATCATTAATCATTTTTTCTAATTTTTCTGTATTATTTTTTATGCTATTGCAATTTTTTTCTAATTTATAAATATTTTTATTCATTTTATTTATTTGATCTTCATTTTGAAGAATAGCTTTATTATGAATCCAAACATATAAAATCAAAAAAAAAGAAATTAAAAATAAAATAAATAAAAAAATATTAAAAAAAGAAAATTTTTTTTTATATTCATTTAGTTTATTTTCCATTTAAAAACCCTACTTTTTCAAATTGTTTTTCAAAATTATTTAAAATAAAATATTTTTTAATTTATAAAAAAAAAATCATTTTAAATTAGTTTTTTTTACTAATTTAAAATGAATACAAATAGAAAATCATTTGAACAATAAACTATTAATTAATATTTTGTATTTCTTGATTTAAAAAATTATTACCACCTGTAATTGTTTTCCCTTGTTTATCTACTATTTCATAGTCATAAACTAAGAAAAGCTTAGGTTCATTTACTGAGTTAATTATATCTTTTTGTTGAATTTTAGTGTGAACTATAATTTTTTGTATTTCATTTTCTTTCATTGGAAAAAAACAAGGTTTATTATTATCTTTATAAATTTCTCTTTTATTATTTTTATCATTTGTAGTAAACTGAACATCAAAAAAATCTTTAGCATTATTAAAGGTATTTTGAGTATCCCAAAAAAAATCAATTTTCAAAAATAAAGGTTCTTTAATTTCCATACCTTTAGAATAAAGAATAACTGAATGATCAATTGTTATAATATAATCATATTTATTTGTATTAAAATTCGGAACAGAGATAGGAATAATAAATTTTTCTTTATCATTATCAATATTGTTTAATTTTTCTACATCTAAAATAGGAAAATTATTTAATAATTTAATTTCTTCTTTTTTTCTTTTAAATAAATATCGAGATGCGATAATAAATGAAATTATAAGTAAAGAAAAAATTAAAAAAATAAAAAAATAAATTTTAAATTTTTTCATATTTTTTAACATTATTTTCACAAAAACCTTTACGAAATAATACTTATTTGATTTAAAAATAAATTTTATAATTATTTTTTATATTTTTTTATTATAAAATTTTTAAATTTAATTTTTTATTAATCTTTGTCTTTAAATGAA
Organism: Candidatus Phytoplasma stylosanthis; assembly: GCF_032886435.1. Taxonomy (NCBI): domain Bacteria; kingdom Bacillati; phylum Mycoplasmatota; class Mollicutes; order Acholeplasmatales; family Acholeplasmataceae; genus Candidatus Phytoplasma; species Candidatus Phytoplasma stylosanthis. The sequence continues at coordinate 2,334 of NZ_JAUZJP010000009.1, read as the reverse complement.
ATAATTTCTAACATTAATTTATTATTTTTATCTTCTAATTTTTCGATAGTATCTTTTAATATTAATTGATTTTGTTCAGATTCTGATTTTATTTGTTTGATCATTTCTTCTAAATTTTTATTTTCATTTGCTAATATATTATTTTTGTGTTTTAGAGATTGATTTTCTTTTAATTTATCATTAATAATTTTTGGATCTAAATTTGAAATAGAATCACTATCAATAGAATTTACAAAATTATCCGAACTTTTTACTAATTCATAAAAAGAATTTATTTCATTAATATAATTTTGAAGATCATTACGAAATTTAATTAAATTTAATATTTTTTCTGGTTTTTGAAATATATCGTAAAATTCTTCTTTAATAGATTCAGAAATATCATTTTCAAGTTCATCTTCTAAAATATTATTATATTCTGAATTTTTATCATCTTTATCTTTATTTTTATAAGAATAAATAGATAAAAATAAAGACAAAAATAAAATCAAAGATAAAGAAATTTTTAATATTTTTTTTCTTACTTGAGAATTTATCATTATTATTACAATCCAATCTTTTTTAATTTTTTTAAATAATAGAAAAATATTTTAATAATGAAAAAAATTATAATTTTGTTTTTTTAAATAAAATTAAAAAACAGAATTATAAAATAAAAGTTTAAAAAAGTTAATATAATTATTTTTTTAAACCATGTAATTTTTATTAAAATCTGAAGTTTTTTTATTAAAAAAATTAATTTTTAATAAAAATAAAATTTTAAAATAAAGTTATTATAAAAATAAAAATATTAAAAATAAATAAAATAATTAATATTTTTTGTCGAATCATTTTGAATTAAACTAGCCTGGTTTTAAATAATAAATAAAAATTAAATTATTTAAAATAAATAAAAAAAATATTTGCTTTAATAAAGCGAATATTCTTTTTTTATTTATAAAAAAAACAAAAAAATATTTTTTTAAATTTTCAATAAATAATTCCATTAAATAAAAATAAAATTTATTTAATAAAAAAGAATTATTTAAAAAAAAACAATTTTTATTCAACATTTTTCCATTCCTTTTTTTATTTTTATTAAATAAATAATTCAACAAAATTAATAATAATTTTTGTTTATAATTTTTTATTTCTTATTAAAGAAGAATAAAAAATAAGAATGAGTTCAATATAATTAGAATTTTTTTATAAAGAAAAATTTAAAAATAAATATAAATGAACATTTATTAAAGGAGTTTTAAAAAAAAATATTTCTTATAAAATTTTTTTTTTAATTTTAAAATACCATTTTCTCGATATTTATAGACTTGTTTTTTTGTTATATTCAATTTAGAAGAAATTTGATTTAAAGAAAAAACAAAATTATAAGTCGAAATATTATTTTCTAAAATACCATAACTATATAGAAAAACTTGGTATTCTATTTGACTTAAATTTATTTTTATCTGTTGGAAAAATATTTCATAACAAACTTTTTTCATATATAATTCATGAGGATTCAAATTTTTAGGGAAATATGGATTGTATTCATATTCCTCATCTTTTTCACTATTTATAAACAAAAATTCAGAATTTTTATGAAATTTTTTATATTTTTTATCTTTATTATAAATTCTTGTTGGAATAGACGGAATATGACTAATTCGAATTAATTTATCAATTTGTTGTCTAATTTTAGCTCTTGTAAAAGTAAAAAAATCACATTTATGTTTTTTTGGACAATAATCTAACAAAGATTGTTCTATTGATAAAGTTCCTTCATTAATTAAATCTTTTTTTTCTAAACATTTAGGAAAATATTTAATTTTATTAACAATAAAACCAATAATATTTACATAAAATAATATAAATATTTCCTCCCGAACTTTATGATTGTTTCTATTATCATTTAAATATATAAAAAATAATTCATTAATTTCATTAACTTTTTTTAAATATTTTTGAAAATTATCTTTCATTTTATAATTTTTTCCTCTTTTTTTATTTTTTTTAATAAAAAATAAAAATAATTACCAAAATAAATAAAATATTTAAATAGAAATTAAACAAAAAATGTCTAATATATAGGGTGCAGTGAATACTAATAAAAATTTATAAAATTTATATTATAAATAATTTTTTATTAAAAAAAATAAAAAAACATTTATAATATAGATTGGTGGTTCTAATGAATCACTGTATTTACAAATTCTTATTTTTATATAAAAATTAAAAAATTAAAAATTAAAAATTAAAAATTAAAAATTAAAAAATTAAAAAATTAAAAAATTAAAAAATTAAAAAATTAAAAATTAAAAATTAAAAATTAAAAATTAAAAATTAAAAATTAAAAAT
>NZ_JAUZJP010000008.1:0-20613 GCF_032886435.1 Candidatus Phytoplasma stylosanthis | reverse complement strand
ATTCAAATTTCCAAATTTGATAATAATAATCTTATTATTATCAGAAAGGTTACGAAATTAATGAATAAAAAAAACTTTTTACAAAAATATTTTATCGAAATAATGGTTATTTTATTATTAGGAATAGCAATTATGATTATGATTCATAAAAATCATCATGGAACTAGTCAAGCCCAATCACCTTTATCTTCTTGGGATTCCGAAAAAGAAACATTAGAGTCTGAAAAAAATGAAATTGAAAAACTCTTTTCTAATAGACCGAAACGTTCTGCAGAAGAACAACCCATCCCTAAAATTAAAACAACTGCGGCTCGTTTAGAACAAATTAAAAATTATCTTTTTACAGAACCTATTAACTCTACTTTATTACCAACCGATTTATCAGAACGAGAACAAGAAGAAATTAATGAACTTAAAAAGAGTTGGCAAAAATCATTAGATTTATTAAAACAACCAAAAACATGGATAGATGAAGAACAAAATAAATGTGATGAATACCAAACTCAATTAAATCTTATTTCTCCTCAAATAGAATCTTTAAAACCACAACAACAAATACTAGAAAAACAATTAGAAACAAAAAGACAAGAAAAAGATAGATTAAAAATTGATAGAAAAGCCAACGAAGATAAAATCGATAAACTACAAGCTGAAATTTCAGAAATAGTTGGTAAAATCGGTAAAATCAAAGTTCAAATTGGTAAATTAGAAGCAACCCAAAGAAAATACCAAGAAATGTTAACTCTTGCTGAAAAAATGAAAAAAGATTCAGAAAAAAGTTATGAAAGATCCGAAAAAGAATTTAAAAATTTAATTTATTCTCAATTAAACGAACTATATGAAATCACCTCAGCTGAGGGATAAATAACAAAAGGAGTTATAAGTTAAAATGATGCAAATAAAAAAAAAATTACATCTTTTACCATTCTTTTTAATGAGTTTTTTAGGATTATTCCTTTTAATTAATATTAATCCAGTTATAGCCGCTCCTAAAAAAAATGATAAAGGTAAAGAAATCGCTTCCTCTGAAAAACAAGAAAAAACAACTAAAAAAGATATATCACAATATTATGAATTACACAATACTCTTGAAAATTATTCTGAAGAAGATCGAAATAAAATTATTCAAATGTTATCAGATCCACAAATATTAAGATTCTTACAAGAAGAAGCGCTTAAGTCTAAAAAAACAGGTTCTTCTTCTCAAAAGCCTGATGATTCTAAAAAATAAAAATTAAAATAAACTATTATTTTTGTTTAAGACCCTTTCTGAAGGGTCTTTTTTTGTTAATATTTTTTTAATATAAATGTTTTTTTATGTTGTTATAAATATTGAAAAACACAATAAAAAAAATAAAAAGGAATTTTAATTTGAAGATTTTTCAAAAGAAAATACATTAAAAAAAAATATAAATTTTCATTAAGCTTAGATTAATAGGGGAATATATATATTGAACCGGGTTCCTATCCTTTACAGTTTTTATCGGCGCTGGTGTTTGGTTAGATCACACGATAAAGAGGGCTCTTTGGCACCCTTACTAAATATTCATTAGTTAATTTTTAAAATGAATGTTTTTTAAATTTTCTGGATTTTTTTAAATTAAAGTTAATAATATTTTTTATAAAAAATAATTCTTTTTTAGTAAATATTTTTTATTATTAAAAATTTATTAATTTTCAGAAATAGATGATAAGGATAAAATTATATTTTAATCATTAATATAGTATAATATTAGTGTAATTGCATATTTTTTAATATATAAATATATAAATATATAAAAATATACAATTATAAAATTTTCTAAATTTATTAGAATTAAAAAATTAAATTATTAAAAAATATTTATTATAATTAACTTTAAGAAATATGCTATATTCAATATTCTTTAAATATTGTATTTGAATTAATTAATACTAATTAAAATAAAAATTAAATTTCTAATTTTTATATTTTATATTTGTATTTTTTAAATTTAAAACTAGTTTAGGAGTTATTTTTTTGAAAAAAAATAATAATTTGTTTGTGAATATTTTTTATTCAAAACAAATTAAATTATTAATAGTTATATTTATTATTTTTTTCTCATTTTTTTTAGATAAAAAAATAATATTAGCGTTAGAAAAAAAAACAAATATTCATCATATTATATTAAAACAACCTTTTCCTGTTGTTTCTAGAGAAGAATTAGTTAATTCATATACTCAAAAAAAATTAGGAAAAAAAATAATATTAAATAAAAAAGCTAGTTATAATGCTGATTCAAATTTAAATTTAAATATTGAAATTAAAAATCCTCCTACTAATCTTTTAGGAGTTTATTTTGATGGTGGAAATAGAAATTTTAAAGATAATGTTTTAACTTTGGAAGAATTAAGAAATATTCAATCTCCAAATATTAAAAATATCTATTTTTTTTATGATGATACCGATTATTGTGATATTCATGTTGATTTAAAATTTAACGAAAATATATATTTTCATACTTTTAAGAAAGATTGGTATACTCCTTATGAATGGCGTCCTTATTTTATTTCTTATAAAAATTGGAGAAATAATTGGTATAAAAAGAAAAAATCTAATGAAAAAGGTTATTTTTTAGAAAAACTAGATTCTCAAGGTTTTGAATTAAATATAAATGTTCATGAAAAAGATACCTTATTTCATACTCCTATAGATCATGTAGAAAAAACATTTCAAAATAATAATAATTTTCAAAAAATTAAAAATTTTATTTTTAAAAAAAATTTAGGTAATGGAATATATGTTGATTATGATCATTCTAAATTAATTTTTCAAACTAATAATTTAAGTCATTATTTTTATAAAAGTGTATATGAATTTGTTAATTGTATTCCTTATTTAGGTATTTTTGTTAATTTTACCGAATTAATTGAAGGATTCATTCAATCAAACAAAGAACAAATTATAGATAGTAGTATCGATTTATCTACATCATTATTTTTTGGATTAGGAAAATTATTTAAAAATATTAAAAACACTTTTTTAACAAAATATTTTTCAAAAATTACAAAAAAAATTGAAAAATCAAAAAAACAAGAAATTTTTCAAGATATTACTGAAGATTTAGTTATAAGATTTATTAAAGAAAAATTATCGGCTTTTTTAAAAGAAAAATTAATTGATAATAAAAAAGTTGTTATTGAATTAAATAAAAACACAAAAATAACAGTTATACCAGAAAATAAACCTAAATATAAAATTGGAAAAAATGATAAAGTGATTTATTATAATTATCAAAATTTAATAAATTAAATAATCAAGATTATTTTGAATACAAAATAAAAAAATTTTAAAGATAAATTAAAAAATTTATATTTTTTAAATTTAGAAAAAAGATTTGTTCAAGAAACAAATCTTTTTTTTAATAAAATATTTTTTTCTTAAATAATTTTTTAATATAAATTAAATATTACAATTATTTTTCATTATCAATAAGTAACTTAAATTAAATTTAAATATATATTTTTTTATTATTTTTTATTAGTGCTTCCGAATCCACTCTGGCGAATTTTATCTTTTTCCACAAAATCATTATCACTTAAATAAAAATTTTGCAAAATTCCTTGTGCAATTCTTTCGTTTTTTTGAATAAATACTTTTTCATTGGAAAAATTATATAAAGGAATAAAAATATGTCCTTCATTATGACGATTATTATAATAATCACTGTCTATAATTCCAACACTATTAGGCATTATTAATTTTTTTTTTAAAGCTAAAGAAGATCTAGGATAAATACCTAAAAATTTATCAGATTCAAAATAAGCTTTAATTCCTGTCGGAACAATAACTATTTTTTTGGGTTCTATATAAATTGAAATAGCTGATTCAAAATCATATCCAGCACTAAAAAGAGTTTGTCTTTTTGGCAAATTAATTCCTTTTTCTTTATAAGAACTAACAATTTCAAAAAAAAATTGGTTTTTATTAATCATTATTTATTTCCTTTTTTATTTTTCTTTTTTTATAAATATTTCTGGGATGTTTTTCTAAAAACTGATTTTTTAAAAAAAGATCAGAAATATAAGTATAAATTTGAGTTGTTTTGAGATGAGAATGCCCTAATAATTCTTGCACAACTCTTAAATCAGCTCCATTGTTTAATAAAACAGTAGCAAAAGCATGACGAAAAGAGTGAGGAGAAATATTTTTTTGTTCTCCTGTTTTTTTATTTATTGTGTTTATGATAATTCTAATACCTTTTTCTGTTAACTTATTTCCTTGATAATTAATTAATAAAAAATCATTTTGTTTTTGTTTATTTAAAACAATTTTCTTAGATTTAGAAAATAATTGATTTCTAAAGTGAGATAAGTAATATTTCAACATTTTTAATAAATTATTATGTAAAGGTATTAATCTTTCTTTTTTTCCTTTTCCATAAATTAAAACTTGTCGATCATTAAAAGAAATATTTTTAATTTTTAAATTAATTAATTCGCTTACTCTTAAACCACAACTGTACAATAAATCTAAAATGATATAATTTCGATATCCTAAAGGCATAGATATATTAATATTATCAAAAAGTTTTTGAATAAAGTGCTCTGGTAAAATTTGTGGTATTTTTCTGGGAACTTTTTTAAATTTAATTAAGTTAAAAATATTAAATTTAAAACTATATCTCTCAATTAAAAAATTATAAAAAGTTTTTAGTGCTGCTATTTTTCTAATAATACTAGTATGCGCTAAATCGCGATTACTTAAATAAGACAAAAATAAACGAGCTTCTTTTTCTTTAGATAAATTTTTTAAATTAAATTTAATCTTTTGTTTCGACAAAAATTTTTGAAATTCTTGAACATCACTAATATAGTTTTGAACTGTTAAAGGTGAATAATTACGTTCAATTTTTAAAAATATTTTGAATTCATTAATAAAATCCAAATGTGAATAACCTCTTATTTTTTTTATGACAAATTAAGAAAATAATTATTTATATTTCAAATAAAAAAGATAAAAATATTTTTATCTTTTTTTTAATTTAATATTAAATACTTATTTTTTTAATAAAAAGAAATTATTTTAATATTTTTAATATTTAAAAAAGAATGCACTTCCAAAAAATAATAAAGTTCATTCTTTATCTTTAAATTAATTTAAATACTATTTAAAAATATCATTTATAAAATTTAATTTCCTATTTTTAACTAAAATATTAACCAAAAAAATTTAGAAATTAAATTTTATATTTCATATTATATTTTATAACACATAAAAAATCTATTTTCAATTTTATATTAAAAAATTAATTTTTTTTATTAATTTATAAATTAATAATTTTCAAAAACATTTTTCATTGTTATTTCTAAATATACTTAATAATTTGAATTAAAATTTTTTAATTTAAAAATAATTTTTATAAAAATTTATTTTTTTATTTGTATTACTTTTTTAATAATTTCATTTTTAATTTAAAGATATTTTTTTATATTTTTGTAATTCAATTTGAATAACAAAAAGTTATTTGATTTAATTGATATATTTTTCTATTTTTTTTAATATTATTAGTTTTAAAATTGAAATTAAAATACTTAAAAAATAAAAAATTGGTTTTTTTAAAAGATAATAAAATTTAAATTAATTAAAAAATTAAATTTAATATATGTAAATTATGAACTAAACTAATTATTGTATATAAAAAATTTATAAAATAAAAAAATTTTATAAATTTAACTTCATAAAAAAATATTTTAATTTTTTCTTTTATAAAAGATAAAAATATATTTTATTCATAAAATTAAAAAATAATTTTTATGCTTTTTTTATGATATAATTCTAACTGAATGAAAAAATTTTTCTTAATAAAAATATCGTTTTCTATATTTTTTATATTTTAAATAATTTTATTTTTTATATTAATAAATTATTTATAGATTTTATGATATAAATATATAAATCATTTCTAAATTATCTCTATTTTTTTATTTTTAAAAAATAATTTTTTTATTAAAGATATATTAATCCAACTATTAATTTTTTCATAATTATTATTTATTTTAATCAAAAAAAATTTCAAAAATGAATTAATTTCATAAATTAAAAATTGAAAGAGGGTTTTATAATAAAAAAAAATAAAAAAAAATATTTATTTTTTTCTTCTTTTTTGATAATATTGTTTTTTTTATTGTTTTTTTTGTTTTTTTTAGTTTATTATTTATTTAGACCAAAAGATAATCAATATGATGAATTAAAAATTCCAAATTCATCTCCAATTATAAAAAAAAATGATTCAGAAGCAAAATTAGTTCGTAAAATATCTTATTTAGGTTTAAAACAATTTGTTGAAGGTTTAGAACAAGATAAATTCAAAGAAAAGTATAAGTTAATAGCTTTTGACCATGTTAAAGAAGACAAAATTGAAGAAAAGGTATTAAATTTTTGTTTAGAGACAGCTAATACTTTACTTATTCAAGGGACGATTGATTTTTTAACTTCTAAATTAAATAAAGAAATATTTTTATGTATTAATAATGATAATATTCAATTATCCTCTTGTTCTTTTTCAGATTGTAATTCTAACGAAACAATTAATTTAAAATTATGTAACAAAAACAACCATTTCTTTATTTCGAAATTTCATGATACTCCAGGAGATGGTTATTGTTTTTTTCATGCTCTTATTAAATTATTAGATCAAAAGGTTCCAGATTGGAGAGATAAAATAAAACAAGATTTAAATTTTGATTTAAATTTATCAGAAACTCATAAAAATGATATTTTAACAAAATTAAAAAAAAACATTTAACAAAATTAAAAAACATTTCAAAAAATTAAAAAAGGATAAATATCAAATAATTATAGATTTTATTTTTAAAAAGCAAAAAGAAAAAAGAAAAAAGAAAATTTATTATTTTTATTTAAATGATTATCCTTGAAATACAAATATTTTTTTAAAAAATAAAAAAAATCCTCTTTAATAAAAAAACAATAAATTTATTAAATAAAATAAAAGAAATGGTTTTCAAAATGATAAATAAAAAAAAATAAAATTATTTTTACTATTTTTTGTAATAAAAACAATATTATTAATAATATTTTTTTTTACTTTATATTTTTTTTTAAAAATAAAAAAAAATAAAATAATAAAAAAAGAAAAATTAAATTTAGAAGAAATAACAAAAATTTTAAATTCTTCCGAATATTCATTAGAAAAAAAACAAAAATCAGTAAATACTTTTAATTTGATTAAAATAATGAAAAAAAATATCTTTTATAAAATTATTACTAATAGACCATATTTATTTGGAACTTGTAAATTATTAATCAATAAACAAATACAAGATAACTTTAAATTATATGTAACCAAAAATGTTGATTATAATAAAGAAAGTGGTAATATTACTATTTATTGTGATGATTTAACAGTTAATAATAAATATTTATTCGCAGAAAGTTATATTCAAACTAATCCAGGTTTTTTAAGAGTAAGAGAATTATTTGTAATTACTTTTCAAATTTATTTAAATATTGAAAAAGATTTTAATAATGAATACAAATTTAATTGGAAAGTTAAAAAAAAATAAAAAAATTAATTTGGTTCTATAGTTTTTAATTTATGAAACTTTTAATTTTTTAATTATTATTTTTTATTATTTTTTTTATTTTATAATATTATATACTTCAAGAAAAGTTTTAAATTAATTAATATTTTTTTATTAATAGATATTTAAATTTTTATTTTTATAAAAAGATATTAAATAATTTATTTAATTATTACTTTTATTTTAAAATACAAAATTGTATTTGGGAAATTATAACTTTTATTTCCGAAACAGAATTAAAAAATTATCTGAAAAGGATTTAAATAATTTATTTTCCTTCAAATCCTTTTTTAAAGGATATCTAAATCTTTAATAATATTAACAAAAACGAAAAATCATTTTTTCGGGTGTGATAACCTAACCCATCCAAATGTAACTCCCACTAAACAAAAAAAATAAAGTCAAATTGTTTACTAAAAAAACAGTTTGACTTTTTTATTTTTTATTTTTATTAATAATGTTTTGATTAAGTTAAAACTTACTAATTTTTTAAAGAAAGTTATATTTGCATTTGATTTTAATTATTTTTAATTTTTTTAAAAATCATCATATTATTTTATATATAAGGTTTTAAATATTTGAAAAAAATTTCTTTTTTATATTTTTTAAACCAAAAAGTATAAAGATTAGGCGCTCCACAACCATCTGATGAAAGTTCTTCATAAGTACAATCATTATGGAATTTTTCGTAATTATTAATATTATAATAATAATAATAATCATGTCTTCTTTGTAAACCATTACCACCATCATAATTTAAGGAAATTAATCCTTCAGGAGGATTTTTGATAATAAAGTAATTATTCGGTTGTTTTTCTGTATTTAAATTATATCTGGGGCGATTATCTTTGTAATAATATTCAAAATATTGTGGTTTTGTAAAAAATAGATTTTTATTTTTTAATATGTTTTTCGATTCATCAATATTATTAACAAAAAAATTATGAACAATTAAACCTCCTCTTTTGAAACGAATTTCATTGGGTATGAAATCATCAATTGTTTTTTCTTTTTCTTGTTCCATTTGTTTGTTTTTTACTTTTTCTTGTTCTAGTTGATGAATTATTTTTGCTTGTTCTACTTTAAGGTTTTCTATTTCTTCTTTTTTGGCTTTTTCAATTTGCTTAAATTGTTTTTTTTCTTGTTCTAGTTGATGAATTATTTTTGCTTGTTCTGCTTTAAGGTTTTCTATTTCTTCTTTTTTGGCTTTTTCAATTTGCTTAAATTGTTCTTTTTCTTGTTCTAGTTGATGAATTGTTTTGGCTTGTTCTGTTTTAAGGTTTTCTATTTCTTCTTTTTTGGCTTTTTCAATTTGCTTAAATTGTTCTTTTTCTTGTTCTAGTTGATGAATTGTTTTTGCTTGTTCTTGGTTTTTTACTTTTTCGAAATTATGAAATTTATTTGTTTTTTTAATTTTAATAAAAAGAAAAATAAAAATAAAAAGAAAAAGAGAAAAAAACAATATAATATTAATAAAAAAAAATTTTTTATTTTCAAACATATTTTTTATCCCTTAGATTTATTTTTAGATTTATTTTTAAAAAATAAAAAAATATTTAATAAATCAAAAAAATTAAAAAAATTTGATAAAAAATAATTAAAAAAAATTAATAATTATTTTCATTATAACATAATCATAAAAAAAATTCAAAAAAATTATTAAATTTATAAAAAATTTTTTATTATAAAATAACTTTTTAAATTTTTGAAAAATAATATAAATTTTTTATTTATAATATATTTAGTATAATATAGATTTAATTTTAAAAATTTTTCATTATTTTTGGTTAATTTTTTTAAAAAAAAGATTATATTTTCATTTATTCACTTTTTGAAAAATATTTTTCTATTATCAAAATTTAAAAATTATTAAAAATTAATCCAAATATTAATAATAAATGTAAGCATATTTTTTCAATTTTTCAATCTTATTAGAAATTTTTTTAAAGAAATATGAATTTAAATTCAACAAAAGTACAAATAAACGAAATATTTAATTTAATTATTTTATTTATATTTTTTTTAATTTTCACATTTATGAATGATTTGAAATTTAATTTGGTTCTTGCTGGACAAACTTATTCAGAAGTTAAAAAAACAGATTCTTCTAAAAAATTATTTGATTCTTCAGAAACAAAAATTGATATTTTAAGAGAACAGATAGATAATTTATCAAGAAAAAAAAATGAAATATTAAAAGAAATTAATATATTAGAAGAAAAATTAAAAGAAGAAAAATTAAAATTATTATTTAATTTAAAAAATAAAAATAAGAAAAATTCTGATTTTTCAGAAAGTTTTTTAAAATTTAAAATATCTTTTTTAAAAGATAAATTATCTTTTCTTACTAAAAGTTTAAATGAAATAACTTTAGAGCAAATAAGTTTAGAACTTAAATTAAGAAAAAAATTAAATTCTGTTAAAAAATAATAATAATATTTTTTTATATTTTTAAAAATTTTTTTATTGTAAAAATAATTAAAAATTCAAAAAAAATATCTTAAACTCTCTCTATAACCTTTACGACAACATCACCTAAGCTGATGATTAAGAAAAATAAAAGGAGTATTGATAATGTTTAAAGTAAAAGAACAATTATTATTTAAAGTTATTTTTTTATTTCTTAGTAGTGTATTTTTATTTATTTATCAACCAAAAATTTATGCTTATCCTTTATTGAATAAAAATTCAACTGGTCTTTATACGGAACTGAAAGAAATTGAAAATGCTAAATATAATATAATTATTACTCATGGTATTGCGGAAAGTTCCAAAGAATATGAAACATTAGCTAATTATTTAAACCAATTTCATTATAATGTTTTACTTTATGACATTAGAAGTCATGGACAAAGTAGAAATAATGATAATAATATAGCAGATATTGATAATTTTCACAATTTTATAGACGATTTGCATTTAATCATTAATTCCTTAAAGCAAAAAAATAATTTAAAAAATATTTTAATAGGACATAGCTTAGGTGGCATGATTAACAATTGTTATGTATATAAATATAATGATGTTGATGCTGTTATTAATAGTGGCACTCCTACAAAAATAATAGATTCTGTACAAAATTTTATTAATGAAGAAAATATTAAAAATATGGATAATATTCCACTGGGCATGAATGATGAAAAATTATCCAGATTACCTTTAACTAAAGAAATGAAAAACTTTCGCACTGTTAATCTGTTAACTCCTAATTTTATCAGAAATACTATGGTTTTAAGTATTGGATATTTTGAAGAAAATTTAATAAATAACTCATTTCATTATCCTGTCCCTATATTATTATTACATGGCGAACAAGACCAGGTTATTTTACCAGAAAATAGTAAAGAACTTTTTAATCTTCTTCAAAATAAAAATAAAAAATTAAAATTATATCCTTTAAATTATCATAATTTATTTAATGATTTAGAAAATGAAAAAGTTTATAAAGATATTATTCAATGGTTAGAAAAATTAATATTTGATTAAATTTACATTTATTACAAAAAATATTTTATTTAAAAATTTCTATCTTCTAAAGACTCTTTTAGAGTCTTTTTTTTATTCTTTTTTCAACAATTGATCAGACAATAAAAAATTAAAATAATTAGGAGGTTGTTATATAATGTTTAAATTAATCAAATATAATATTATTCATAATTATTTTAAAATTTCCTTCTTTCATCTCCGCTTATTCTTTTTTTATAGTCGAAACAAAACCAAAATAAAACTGAGGGCGCGACCCAATATTATTTGCGTTTCGAAAGCAGGATTTGTCTTTCTGATTTCTATATTACAAACATTCTCCCCTCTTCCAAACCGTATGAGCAAGTTTCCAAGCATACGGCTTTCCCAGTTACTTATCAAGATTATCCTACCTAAGAAAATTAGTTAAATTTAATTATCTATAAAATTAAATATTAATAATTTAAAAATAAAAATTGAAAAAAATTATAATTATTTTTATAAATTAAAAAAATCTATTTTATTATTTATTTTAAAAAATTATTATTAAGATAGCCTTTAAATAAAGTTTATAAAAATAAGAATATTTTTAAATAAAAAATATGAATTTATTTTTAAATTGTTATCATATACAATAAGATTTTTATTTTTTGGTTTAGATGATTTAAATAAAATAATATTTTTAAAACCAAGTTTTTAATAAAATTAAAAATGTGTTATAATACTTAATGAATTTTGAAATTATAATAATTTTTTTATTTACTTATTTATAATATCGAAATTAATTAAATATAAACTAAATATAAAAATTAATATTAATTTTATTAATTTTTTTTATTCTAGATAATTTAAAAAATTAATATTAATTTTTATAAATCTTAAAAAGTTAATTTTTTTAAATATTATGCAGAAAAAGTTTTTGTTTTAAAAATCAATTTCCAAAATCTAAAAAGAAAAATAAAAAAAGAGGTCTCATCTCAAATGATTGATTTTAGTTTACAAAAACTATTTATCGAATCTAACCTATATCCAAAACTAATCAAAAATGATATTAAAAATATAAAAGAATTAATTTTTAAAAAACCCAAAAAATATGAAAATTTTACTTTATCTCAATTATCTATAATACATGATAAAGAAAAAGTCAATTTATTTGGAATAATAATTACAAATCCAATACCTTATAAGATTTTTTTTAAAAAAAAGGCAAAAATATTGAAAATTTTGACCAAAGAAAATATTATTTTTAAAATCATTTTTTTTAATAATTTTTTTTTTTAATTTATTGAAAATAAATCAAAAAATTTTTGTTAAAGGAACATATTACCAAAAATATAATTCTATCTTTGCATCTTTTATTTCAAAAGCAAATATAAAAGAAAACATTCGTCCTATTTACAAATTAAAGAATATATCAGATATATCTATTCAAGATTTAATAGAAAAAATTTTTGAACATCCTCAATTTAAAATAAAAGAAAATTTGGATGAAAGAATTTTAAAGAAATATAACTTAATAACTAGAACAGAAGCTTTTCGTAATTTACATCTACCGGAAAACCAAAATATGCTCGACCAAACAATAAAAAGATTTAAATACGAAGAAGCTTTTTTTATAATTAAAAAATGGCAAAAAAATAAAAAATATCTTACTTTCAAAAACCCTTTAAAATATGATATTCATTATGTAAAAGAAATGATTAAAAATGTTCCTTTTACATTAACAGAAGAACAAAAAAAAATAGTAAATAATATATATTCTGATTTTAAAAAAAATTATTCTACACAAAGATTAATTCAAGGTGATGTGGGTTCAGGTAAAACAATCATAGTTTTTATCGCTGCTTTAGGAATAATTAATTTAAATAAACAAGTTTTAATGATGGCTCCAACGAAAATTTTAGCTCAGCAACATTATTTAAATTTTAAAAAAATATTTCCTCAAATTGAAACTGTTTATATAAATTCCAAAACTACCCAAAAAGAAAATATTAAAAAATTAATTCAAAATAATCATTATAAAATGATTTTTGGAACTCATGGATTAACTAACATAGATTTCAAACAATTAGGTTTAATTATAATTGATGAAACACACAAATTCGGACAAGATATAAAAAATAAAACTATTGCTAAAAATATGCAAGCTGATGTTATATATTTAACAGCAACACCTATTCCTAAAACTTTATCTACTATATATTTCGGTTTATTAAGAGTTTCTATATTAAATAATAAATATCATAAAGAAAATAATATTATTACTCAAAAAACTTCTTTTGAAAATATGTTATCTTTATTAAAACAAAATCAAAATCGTAATGAACAAACTTATATTGTAGTTCCCGCGATTAAAGATAATAAAAAAGATTTTAATATTGAAAATATAAATATTTTTTTAAAAAAAAGAAATGTTACTAATGTTTATATTTTACATAGTGAACAAAAAAAAGAAACACAAGAAGAAGCGATGAATCGTTTTATAAATGATAAAAAAGGGATTTTATTAGCAACTTCCATTATCGAAGTAGGCATTGATGTAGCCAATGCGACTACTATTATTATTTTAGGAGCAGAATATTTTGGATTAAGTCAATTACATCAATTAAGAGGTAGAGTAGGAAGAAATAATAAAAAAAATTATTGTTTTTTGATTTATTCTAAAGAAAATAAGCGTTTAAATTTTTTACAAAAAGAAAATAATGGTTTTAATTTAAGTAAATTAGATTTTAAAAAAAGAGGACCTGGAGATTTTTTAGGTTCTAAACAAAGCGGTTTTTTTAAATATAATTTTTTAAATATATCGGAAGATCTTCCGATTATCTATCAAATCCAAAAAGATTTTAAAGATTTATTGAATTAAAATAATAAAAAATATAAAAAAGGAATACAAAAAAATGATTAAATTAGCTGTAGATGCTATGGGTGGCGAATACGCTCCTGAAATAGTCATAAAGGCTATTTTTAAAACTTTAAAAGAAGAAAATAATTTATATATATACTTGTATGGTGATCAAAATAAAATAGAAAAAATTATGAAACAAAAATATTTTTCTGATTTTCATCAATCTATAAAAAAAAGAATAAGTATTTTTCATACACCTTTATTTTTAAAAATGGATATTCAAAATACAAGGGAAGAATTAAGAGATAATCCTAAAAATTCTATGTTTTTAGCTCTTCAGGCAGTTAAAAATAAAGAAGTTGATGGTATGGTGACAGCTGGCCCGACACAAGCTTTAATTTTATCTAGTTTTTTGATTATAAAAACTTTGCCTTTTGCTAAAAGAATTGTTTTAGCAACTATTTTTAATTCTTTAAATAATAAAAAGATAATTTTGATAGATGCAGGGGCTAATATAGAAATTAAACCAGAAAATTTATTATTTTTTGCTCTTTATTCTTCTCTAGTTTTACAAATATTATTTAAAACTCAAAACCATATTGTAAAATTATTAAACATAGGAACAGAAAAAAATAAAGGAAGAGTTTTTGAAAGAGAGTTATTTAATTTATTAGAAAAAGAAAATCGAATCCTTTTTAAAGGTAATGAAGAACCAAAAAATATTTTAAATACAGAAGCCGATATTTTATTAAGTGATGGTTTTACTTCAAATATGATTTTGAAAAGTTACGAAGGAGCTTTACAAAATTCTTTCCAAATTATGAAAGAAATTTTAACTGATAACTGGTTTAAAAAAATAATCAGTAAGATATTATTTTACAAAAAAATTAAAACTATAAAAAGAAAATTAGATTATAAAGAAATAGGAGGAGCTATATTATTAGGATTAAAAAAAATAGTAATCAAAGCTCATGGTGATTCTAATGAATATTCTTTTTATAAAGCAATTATACAAGCTAAAAATTTAATTGAATCTAATTTTATAGATAAACTTCATAAAGGGTTAGAATCATTTCAAGGTTAATTATGAAATTAAAAGAATTATTTAGAAGATTAAACATTCGTCCTAAAAATATTAAAATATATGAAAAAGCTTTAACTCATAGTTCATATGCAAACGAAAATAATTTAAAAAAAAATAATAATGAAAGATTAGAATTTTTAGGAGATGCTGTTATTAATTTTTTAATGGCAAGTTATTTATATAAAAAAAATCAAGATAACGAAGGAATAATGACTAAAAAAAGAGCACAAGCTGTTTGTATTGAATCATTGTTAATTTATGCAAAAGAAATAGAATTAAAGAAATATATTTTATTAGGTAAGGGAGAAAGAAAAAGATATAATAAAAATCATTCTATTGTATCAGATGCTTTTGAGGCTTTATTTGGAGCTATATATTTAGATTTAGGTTATGAACAAGTAAAAAAAACATTCATCTATATTGTTTTACCTTGTTTAAAGAAAACAATCAATATAATTGATTTTAAAACTCAATTACAAGAATTAATTCAAACAAGTAAAAAAAATATTTCCTATAAAATTATTTCTGAAAAAGGATTAGCACATGAAAAAGAATTTGTAGCTGAAGTTTATTTAGAAAATAAATTATTAGGAAGAGGAATCGGCAAAACAAAAAAAGCTTCTGAACAAAAAGCAGCCGAAAAAGCATTAATAAAAATTAATAAAGAAAGGTTAATGTAAAAAAATGTTAAAATTACTTTATGAAAAAGGATGTTTAAATATTGAAAAAATTTTAATTCATGAATATAATAAAATAAATTTAACAGTATCAGAATTAAATATTTTATTATTTTTATTCCATTGTTACGAAAATAAAAATTTTTCTACTTCATTTTTAGCAAAAAAAACTAATCTTTCTAAAAATGAAGTAGAAAATATTTTAACTCAGTTACTTAAAAAAAATTTTTTTTCTTTATCTCAAGAACAAAAAGATAATAAAATTATAGAAATATTTAATTTAGATGATACATTTATTAAATTAGAGAATCTTTTATTAGAAAAAGAAAAAAAAATAGAGATAAAAGAAAAAAAAGTATATATAAGTGAAACAATAGATAAATTAGAAAAATTAAAAGGCGAAATTCTTTCATCATATGAGTTAGAAATAATAAAAAAATGGTATTTAGAAAAAAAATACAATCACAATGATATTATCCAATCTATAAATCAAGCATCTTCGAGTCAAAAAAAATCCATTTATTATATTGAAAGAATTTTAAATCATAAAAAAAATATTCAAATTGAAAAAGATGATAAAGCAGATCAAATTATTCATAAAATTTTTAATAAAATAAAATAATAAAAAAATATTTTTATGTTTAATTAATGTTATATGTTATAATATTTCTGAATCTAGGAAAAGTTTAATAGATTTAATTAAAAAAATAATGAATAATCAAGAAAGGTTAATCAAAATATATTATGGAACAAAAAGAAAATTTTTTAAAAACTAAAAAAGGAAAAATAATTGTTGGTTCT
This sequence comes from Candidatus Phytoplasma stylosanthis, assembly GCF_032886435.1. Classification (NCBI taxonomy): domain Bacteria; kingdom Bacillati; phylum Mycoplasmatota; class Mollicutes; order Acholeplasmatales; family Acholeplasmataceae; genus Candidatus Phytoplasma; species Candidatus Phytoplasma stylosanthis. Next base: position 4,178 of record NZ_JAUZJP010000008.1, on the reverse strand, counting down.
TTAGTTTCTGTTCTTTTAGCAGTAATTATCGGATGGATGGTTTGGTTTTTTGTATTTAATAATGATGATAATTTCTCTAAAAAAATTCTTAAAGATATGGAAGACAAATTAAAAACAGAATTCCAAGAAGGAGATATAGATACAAAAGACAAAGTTGTTGAAAAACATGACGCATTAGAAAAAGTTTTTAAAGATCTTAAAAAAAGAATAGAACATCATGATAAAAAAGCTAAAGAAGATAAAAAAATTGATGAATCAACTAAGTTAAATGAAATAGAAAAAGAATTAAAAGATTTAAAAGAATTAAAAGATAATATTGAAAATAAAAAAACTGAAGCTAAAACCAAAGCTAACAGCATTCAAACAAAAATAAAATCAATTATAACAACTGTAAGAAACAAAACAGACATAAAAGCTGAATAATTTTTATTTAAATATTAAATATAAAAAATAAGATAATCTATATAATAAATTAAATTAGATTATCTTATTTTTTTTATTTAAATAAATTTTAGAAGATGAATAGATAAAATCTTTAAATAAAGGATGTATTTTAAAAGGACGAGATAAAAATTCAGGATGAAATTGGACACCAATAAACCATATATGATTTTTTAATTCAATAATTTCTGGTAATTTTTCTGGAAGATACATGCCAGAAATAATAAAATTTTGATCTTTAGAAAAAAATTTAATATATTCGGAATTAACTTCATAACGATGTCTATGTCTTTCATGAATAACTTCTTGTTTAAAAATTTCATAAATTTTAGTATTTTTCTTTATATGACAAGGATACAAACCTAATCTTAAAGTTCCTCCTAAATTATTGTTTTTTATTTTTTGAATAACTACAGGATTTAAAGTTTGAGGTTCCATTTCTGTAGAATTAGCTTTATATAATTGTAAAACATTACGAGCATATTCAATAACCATTAATTGCATTCCCAAACAAATACCAAAAATAGGAATATTATTTATTCTTGCATAATGAATAGCTTTTAATTTACCATTAACTGCTCTTTTTCCGAAACCGCCAGGAATAACAATTCCATGACATTCATCTAATAAAAGAGAAATGTTATCATCATTTAATTTTTCTGCATCAATCCATTTAATATCTATTTGATAATCTTGTTCAAAAGCAGCATGTTTTAAAGCTTCTGCAATTGAAAGATAAGAATCATGAACAGAAACATATTTTCCTACTAAACCAATTGTAATAGTATGTTTTACATTTTGTATTTTCAAAATCAAATTTTTCCATGGTGTTATATCGGCTGAAATTATTTCTTTCATTTTAAAATGTTTTAAAATATAATCATCTATTTTTTGTTCAAATAAATTAACAATAATTTGATATAAAATATCAACATCAATATTTTCAAAAATTGCTTCTTCTTTAACATCACATAAAATAGAAATTTTTTTTTTCATTTCAGAAGAAATAGTTTGTTCACTTCTTAAGACTAAAACTTGTGGTTGAATTCCTAAAGATCTTAATTCTTTCACGCTATGTTGGGTAGGTTTAGTTTTGTTTTCTTTCGATGTTTTTAAATAAGGAATTAAAGTATTATGAATATAAAGAACATTATGAAAACCTAAATCATAACGAATTTGTCTAATAGATTCTAAAAAAGGTAAAGATTCAATATCACCAACTGTTCCGCCGATTTCAATAATTACAATATCATAATCATCTTGAGATATTTCTAAAATTCTTTTTTTAATTTCATTAGTGATATGAGGAATAACTTGAATAGTTTGACCCAAATATTTCCCTTGACGCTCTTTTTTGATTACATTTTGATAAATCTGACCTGTAGTAACAATAGATTCTTTAGATAAATTTTCATCTAAAAATCTTTCATAATGACCTAAATCTAAATCTGTTTCAGCTCCATCAAAAGTAACAAAAACTTCTCCATGTTGCATTGGATTCATAGTTCCTGAATCAACATTAATATAAGGATCCATTTTTTTCATAAAAACTTTTAAACCACGTTTTTTTAGAATTTGTCCTATTGAAGCGCCGATAATACCTTTTCCTAAACCAGAAACTACTCCGCCAGTAATAAAAATAAATTTCTTTTTTTTGATATTTGGATTCATATTCAATTACTCTCTTTAAAAAATTAAAAATTAAAAATATTAATTAAAATATCTAGTTCCTATCTTATCACCTAAATTAATTTTTGTTTCTATATTCTTTTTACTATTTTCTAAAATAAAATTTTCTAAAAATACAACATTTTTTTTTAATAATAAAACAATAGTAGAACCACCAAATGAAAAATAACCTTTCTCTTGCCCTTTCTTAAAAGAAATTATGGGATGATTATTAATCTTGCTTACTAACAAAGCACCAATTTCCATTTGAATTAATTTGCCAAAATTTATAGTATGTAAAATGTTATACTCTCTGCTATTTTCATAAAAGACATTAAAATATTTAAACGCTATCGGATTAATAGTATGAAATTTACCTTTAATAAAACAAATATTTTCTTTTTTTTGGATACCATCATCTATAAAAATATAACGATGATAATCAACTGGTTTTAATCTAAAAACAAGTAAATAACCACCAATATATTCTAAGGCTAAAGAGTTATCTTTTAAAAGATCAGATAAATGATATTTAACGCCTTTGAAACAATAAATATTATCCTTATTTATAAGTGAAACAATTAAATGACCTTCGCAAGGACTAATAAAAACAGAAGAATCTTTTATAAAGTTAATTTTTTTATATTTACGTATAAAAAAATCATTGTAAGATTTAAATTTACTTTTAGTAAATAATTTTAAATTTATATTATTTTGCTTAACTACTTTTTTAATATGTATTTTAGATAAAAAAGATTTTAAATATAAACCAGATAAAAAATTAAATGACTTTGAAATAAAAATTTTTAAAAGTAATCTTTTCCAAAAACTTTTTTCTAAATTAGAATATAAAAACTTCTGTTGAGAATTAAAAATACTTTTTTTTTTAATTAAATTAAGTTCTCTTTCTATAATAATTTTTTATTTTTTTATTTTTAAAATTTTTTTAATTAATTAAAAAACCAAAAAAATAATATATAAAAATAATAATAATAAAAAAAAATAAAAAATAAAATCTTTTTTTGGGTTTTTTAAAATGGAAATGCTCAAAAATAAATAAAAATGCCAAAAAAAGAAAACTAAAAGAATAAATAACAGGAAATAAAAAAAGATATTTTTCATCTTTTTCTAAAAAAAACAATCTTTTTATTAAAATAAAAATTGGGAAGAAAAAAGAAACAAAGGTAACTGGTAATCCAACAAAAATTTCAGAATTAACTTTTTTTTTAGATTTTTTTTGATAAAAAAAATTTTCCGTCAAAACATTAAAATAAGCTAATCTAATTAAAATAGTCAAAATGTATAAACTGGTGTTAAAAAAGAAAAAAATCTTAAAAAATGGAAATATTAAAAATTTTCTAAATAATCGAATTCCTATTATAATAGGTAAAATTCCGAAACTAACTATATCAGCTAATGAATCTATTTGAAAACCATATCTTATTTCTTCTATAGTTCTTTCTTTTTTTAAATTACTCACAATGCCATCAAACATATCACAAATACCAGATAATAATAAACAAATAACAGCATAATTCAAATTATTAAAATCTTCAATAATGATAAAGATTCCAAAAAACCCTATTAAAAGATTAAAATAAGTTAAAAAAACAGTATAATCATATTTCCCTAAAAACAATATTTTCCTCAATTACTTAATTATTATTAATTTTTTTGATTATGAAAATTTATAAAATTATTCATAAAATTAATAATTATCATAATTTTCATCATTTTCTTCCTCTTCGTCAATAAATTCTTCTTTTTCGTTATTTTTATTTTTATCAATATCATCTAATTCCAGATCTTCATCTATAACATCTAAATTTTCTGGATCAATATTTAAATCTAGTTTTTCCTCTAATTCTTTATCATCTTCAATTTCAATGTTATCATCTTTTTTTTGTTCTAAATCATCTAAATCCAAAATTTCTTTTTCTATATCGTTTGTTCCTATTTCTTCTTCTTTTGCTTTTGAATCTATAAAATACAGAATTATTAGTTACATGGTCAATTAAGTCTAACTAGAGATAGTAAAGTTAATTGTCATGCAACTAATAATTCTGTGG
>NZ_JAUZJP010000007.1:0-22238 GCF_032886435.1 Candidatus Phytoplasma stylosanthis | reverse complement strand
CTGGAGGTATTCATTTTGAAGATATTCCATTTGCTCAACAAATCAAATATCAAGTAGAAACAGCTATTGATGAATGTCATTTAATAGTCTGGGTTGTTGATGGTCAAACTAGATTAGTTCAAGAAGAATTTGAAATCGCAAAAAATATACATAAAAAAAAAAAAAATGTTATTATTGCGGTCAATAAAATAGATAATATTCAATTACAAGAAAATATTTATGATTTTTATTCATTAGGTTTTAATAATATTATTAGCATCAGTACCAAACATGGAATAGGTATAGGTAATTTATTAGATAAAATTATTTCTTATTATCCTTCAGAAAACAAAAAAATAAAAGAAAAAACAAAAGATTTAAAATTTTGTTTAGTGGGGCGCCCAAACGTAGGTAAGTCTACTTTAACCAATGCTTTACTATTTAAAGAGAGAATGATTGTTTCTAATATTCCAGGAACAACAACTGATGTTGTTGATACTTTTTTTGAAAAAGATAACCAAAACTATCGTATAATAGATACCGCAGGATTAAAAAAAAGAGGAAGCATTACAGAAAAAAAAGATAAATATAGTTTTTTAAGAACTTTAAATGCTATTGAAAGTTGTGATATTGTTTGTTTTTTACTAGATTCGACCCAAGAAATTGTTGATCAAGATAGAAATATTGCGGCTATTATTTTCAATTATGCTAAACCTTGTATTATTATTTATAATAAATGGGATTTGATCGACGCAGATGAAAAAGATATAAAAAAATTTGAATCTATTTTAAAAAAAGAATTTAAATTTTTAAAATATGCTCCTATAGTTTTTTTATCTGCTAAAACTAGAAATAGAATTCATACTTTATTCCTAGTTTTAAAAGAAGTTTTTGCAAATTATAATCGAAAATTTTCAGCTTCTCTTTTAAATGATATTTTGAATGAAGCAATTCAAATTAATCCTCCTTCTTTTTTTAATAAAGGGAAAGCTAAATTTTACTATTTAAAACAAACAATGGTTCAACCACCTGAATTTTTATGTTTAGTAAATAATCCGCTTTTTATTCATTTTTCTTATGAAAGATTTTTAAAAAATCAATTAAGATTAAATTTAGAATTAAAAGGAATTCCTTTAAAAATAAAATTTAAAAAGAAAGAAATTTATTTATGAAAAAAGTAACTATCATAGGTGGAGGGTCTTGGGGATTGGCTTTATCACAGGTTTTAACAGATAACAAAAATGAAGTATTAATTTATGATAATGATACAGAAAAAATAAAAAAAATAAACGATAGAAAACATCCTTTTTTAGATATTTTGTTACCTATAAATATAAAAGCTACTGACAATTTAAAACAAGCTTTATCTTTTTCAAATTTTATTTTTTTATCTATTCCAACCCAAAATATGAGATCTTTATTAAAACAAATTAATTTAATTATTGATTTTCCTAAAAATTTTATTAACACTTCTAAAGGTATAGAATATAAAAGTAATAAAATTATTTCCCAAATTTTAAAAGAAGAAATAGATATGAATAAAATTCAAAATTATGCTTATATTTCTGGTCCTTCCCATGCTGAAGAAGTTATCATACGTAAAATTACTTTTATTGAAGTTATTTCCTTACAAAAAAGTTTTGCTTTGCAAATTTCCAAATTATTATCAAATCCGAATTATTTTAAAGTTATTGTTTCTAATGATATAACAGGAGCAGAAATTTGTTCATCTTTTAAAAATGCTTTATCTTTAGTAAGTGGTATTTTAGACAGCCAAAATTTTAGTGATAATGCGAAATCTGCTTTTATTACTTTAGGGTTAAAGGAAATGAAACTTATTTTAAATTTATTTTCTTCTACTTCTGAAAAAACTGTTTTAAGTCTTTCAGGTGTTGGAGATTTAATTGTTACCTCTTTTAATAAAAAATCTCGTAATTATCAATTTGGCCAAAAAATTAACCTAGGAGAATCTATCACAAATATTCTTAAAAATTCAAAACAAACAATTGAAGGCATTCACAATTTGAAAGTCTTTTATAATTTAGCAATTCAAAATAAAATAAAATTACCTATTATTGAAAATGCTTATCAAGTTATTTTTCAAAAAAAATCAATTAAATTTCTTTTAAAACATATTTTTGAACAAATTGAATAAAATAAAATAATTAAAAAATAAAAAAACATATAAATATATGTTATATTTTTTTAATATTTTGTATTAATAATATTTTTTTGTGTTAGAATATCTTAGAATTTGAAATGTTTTTATAAGTTTTGAATGAATTTACTAAGAAAATTAAAAAAAGATAAAGTAATAATTAGGAGAATATAAAATGAATAAATTAGAATTAATAAATAAATTATCAGAAGATTTGGGAGTGAAAAAAGATCAAGTAGAAAATTTTTTTGCTTCTTTAAATAAAATTATAATTAAAAACTTAAAAAATAAAAAAGAATCAGATCCTCAAGTAAAAATGAACAAAGTTATTGTTGGTGATCTAGGAGCTGTTCATTTAAAACATAGAAAAGAAAGAATTTGTAAAGTTCCAAAAAGTGATAAAGTTTTAACCATTCCGGCAAAAGATGTCCCTGTATTTAAAATAGGTAAAAAATTTATGGATTTATTTAATGGGTGAAAAGATTATTTTTTATTATATTAAATTTTATTATATTAAAAAAAGGAAGTTATTTATATAAAATGACTTGGCATAATGAAACTTATATCATCGGAGAAAGAGTAAAAGTTAAATACGAAAAAGAAATTGGTGTTGTGACTCGTATTGACACAAAAAAAGGATTTATCTGTGTCTTATTTCCTAGATCAAGAGAAGTTCTTTATAATTATCCTGATGATTTAGAAAACGAAAATATTAAACCTTTTGTGTCTAAAAAATAGTGATATTATTTATAGATTATTATATTTTTTATTTATAAAATTTTTTAAAAAAGGTTTTTAAAAATGAGTGATTTAGTAAAATTAATTTGTACAGAATGCGGTAGAGAAAATTATCATACCTATAAAAATAAAAAAAAAAATCCTAAACGTTTAGAATTTAAAAAATATTGTCCTTTTTTACTTAAACATACTTTACATATAGAGAAAAAATAATTTTTTGGAGGAATTTTTAATTTTGATATCTTCTTTTTATGAACAAAATCGTTCTTTATTGCTTTCCAAATTAAAAAAGCAAAGTATTGCCATATTATTTTCTAATAATAAAAATTTTACACTTGATTCTGATGCTGATTTTGAATCAGAAAAAAATTTTTATTATTTAACAGGAATATCAGAAAATAATGCTGCTTTATTAATGATTAAAGATGTTCAAGAAAGAACAAAATCCTTTTTATTTTTGAAAAAAATTAATTCAGTAGAACAAAAATATAATGGTATTAGTTTAACATTAGAAGAAGCTTCAAAATTAAGTTGTATTCCTTTAGAAAATTGTTTAGATATAAATTGTTTGAATTCTTTTTTAATTAATTTAATGAATAATTTTAAGAGAGATAATATAGATTTTATTAAAAATATTTATTTAGATTTTTTAATTCCTCATTTAAATCCAAACAATTTATCTTTGATAAAAGCTCGTTGGATAAATGATAATTACCCTTACATTAATATTAAGAATATTTCTAGTTTTTTATCTCAAATGAGAACTATTAAAAAAGAAGAAGAAATTATTTTCATAAAAAAAGCTATTCATATTAATGAAATCGCTTTAAGAGAAATAGTAAAAATTTTAAAACCAGGAATTTATGAATATCAAATTACATCTTTTTATAATTATTTTTTATCCAATCGTTGTCTTTCTCCTTCTTTTAAGACAATTGTTGCTTCTGGTAAAAATGCAGTTATTTTACATTATAAAAAACAAAAAGATGTAATTAAATATGATGATGTTGTCTTATTAGATTTAGGAGTTAGATATAATAATTACTCTTCTGATATTTCTCGTTGTTTTCCTGTTAGTGGTAAATTCAATTCATTTCAAAAAATTATTTATAATTTAGTTTTGGAAGCTAATAAGAAAATTATTGATTGGATTAAACCAGGATGTACTTTTGCCGAAATAAATTCATATGGTAAAAATCTTTTAAAAGATGGTTTGATAAAAAATAATTTACTTAAAGAAAACGAATCTATCGAAAAATATTTTTATCATGGGATATCTCATTATTTAGGTCTAGAAGTTCATGATACTGGAAGTATTTCCGAACCCATTTTAGAAAATAGTGTTATAACTGTAGAACCTGGTTTATATTTTGAAGAATTCAATTTAGGAATACGAATCGAAGATGATATTTTAATTAAAAACAATCAAAATATAATTTTATCAAAAGATATTCCAAAAGAAATAAAAGATATCGAAGATTTAGTAAGGGGTATTATATAAACAAAAAATAAGAAAATTTAGTTTATTTTTCAAATTAGGCCCTGTAGCCAAGTGGTAAGGCATGGCTCTGCAAAAGCTGGATCGATGGTTCAAATCCATCCAGGGCCTCCATTATTAAAAAATATTTTCAAAAAAGAAAGATTATTGTCATTGAAAATAACTTTTTTTGAAAATATTTTTTATATTAATTTTTTTAAAAATAAAAAATATTTCAATAATGTTTATTTATTTTTAGATTTAAATTTAAACTTATTTTCTCTCCCATGGATTAAATTAATTATATTATTATAATGTTTTATGAAAATTAAAATAGTAATAAAAAGAATAATAAAGAGATTTTCTAAATTGATAATATTATTAATTTTATTTTTTAAAAAAAACCATTTAAACCATAAAAAAAAATTAACCAAGGAAGTTGATAAAAGAGAAGATAAAGAAGAATATCCCGATATTCTTACAAAAATAAGAAAAAACATAATTCCTAAAAAACCAATAAAAGGATCGATGATAGTAATAATTCCAACAGATGTAGCGATAGCTTTTCCACCTTTAAATTTACTAAAAATAGAAAACATATGCCCTAAAACAGTAAATAACCCAAAATAAATAAAATATTTTTCATTTTGGAAAAAAAAAAGCAAAAAACCTTTTAAAAAATCTAAAACAAAAACTATTAAACCATATTTTTTTCCTAAAACCCTCACCGCATTAGAAGCGCCCATATTTTTTGAACCTAATAATCTTAAATCTTTATTCAAAAATTTTTTTCCTATTATTAAAGATGTTGGAATAGATCCTATAAAATAAAAAAATAATATTTTGATTAATATTAATATAAAGTCAACCATTTGAAATTTTTTACCTTTTTTGTTTATTATATTTGCAAATAAATAGAAATATTATTTTCATTATTTTTTTTATTTTATAAATTTTGAAAAATTAGATTATTTTTCTGAATAATTAAAATTATAAATTTCTACTATTCTCGACTTAATAAAAAATAATAAAATAAAATTAATTAAATTGGAAATAAAAACAGGAATAATATTAAAAATAAAAACAAATAAAAATTTTATTATATTTGAATTAGTTTGTAATTTGGAACCATAAAAATTAATCCATATCCAACCAACCCTGGTTCTAGATATACTTTGAATTAAAATAATTAAGATAAAACAAAATAATATTTTTTTAAATTTTTTTTGAAAAAAAGAAAACTTAAATAAAGATAAAAAAAGATAAGAAAATAAAGGAAAAAATGTTCCGAATAATTCCATAATAAAAATAAAATAAAATCTAGTTTCAATATTCATTTTTTTATCTTTGAATAAACTAATTACTTTAATATAATTTGGTAATGAATAAAAATATGAAAAAATAATTATATAAATAGATACAAAGAATAAAGAATAATTAAAAGAAAAAAAAACACATATAATAATAATTGGCAAATACCAAAAAGCCCAAAAAGGAACTTGAGATAATGGCATTTTGATAAAACTTATATTTTTAATAAATAAATTATTTATTTGTGATAAAACTAAAGCTAAAGATATTAATATACTTCCTAAAACTATTTTTCTTAAATTATATTTATTTTTTTGAATATTCATAAATTATTTTATTTTCTTAATATTTTGTTAATTGAATTTAAAAAAAATATATTTACAAAGTTATTATATATTTATTTTTAATTATTTTTTATTGTAAAAAAATAATAATTTATATTGTAAAATATAATAAATTATTCTTTTATTAAAATTTTAGTTTTATTAAATATAAAAGATTTAATTAAATTATTTAAAAAATGTCTCTTTTTTTTTACATAAAAAATTAATAAAATTATTTAATAACTTTTTAATTTTAAAAAATCTCATTTTAAAATAAACATTAATATTTATTAATGTTTATTTATTTACTTTTTAAGAAAAAATGTTTTAAAAATTAATTATTATTTGTGATAAAAAAATATTATAGGTTATAATGGGAACGATATTATAATTTTTTTTATTTTTATACTATAAAATAAAATTATAAAAATAAAAATATGTAAATTTAAAATAACAAAATTAATATGTAACAAAAAAATTTATTATAAATAAAAAAATGTTTAATTGTTTTTATATTTTTTAATTTTAAAAATAAAAAAATATTATTTATTTTTAAAATATGAAAAAATTACTTGGATATTTTAGAACATATTAAAAAAATTTTAATATTTTATATTAACAAGAGGTTATAAAAGAGTATTATAAATGATCTATCACAAAGTAATAATATTTTTTAAAAATTTTTGTTTTTTTTTCTTTAATTATTTTATTTATAACATTATTGTAATTATTTTTTTATACATAATTATTTTAAATATTTTGCATTATTTTTATCCTAAATATACTTATAATTTATTTCTTTTTAATATTTATCATGTTCCAAGTGACAGTATGGAACCTATTATCAAAGAAAATTCTTTTATTATTGTAAAAAAAATAAATTATAATGACTGCGCTAATTTACAAAATGGTGACATTATAATGTTTTATATTGATGAAGAATACCAAACCAATGAAATATTAAAAAAAGTACCTTTAGTAGTACATGAAGTACAAAATAATAATTTATCTAAAAGAGAAGTTACAACTAAAGGAATTAATAATGAACATATCTTAGATTTTGAAAAAAAAATAAGTTATGAAAATATCATGTATAAATTTGTTTATAATTTTTCTCAAAAAAAATTTTTCTATATTTTAGGATTTTTGTTAATTGCTTTATTATTAATATCATTGATTAAATCTCCTATTTTTTTAGAAATTAAAAATTTAAGAAAAAAAATTTAATTTTTGGTAGTTATAAAAAAAATTATTTTTTTTAATTGTTAAAAATAAAATAGCTTAATTAAAAATTAAAATAAATTTAATTAAATAAAAATTCTTTTAAAATAAATTTTTTTATATTATTCATCTATATTTAATAAAAATAGATTTTTTTTATATAAATATATCGTGATATAATTCAAATAATTTTATATAAAAAATAATTTTAAATTTTTTAAAGGATACATAAATGATTCTTATTGACGCAAAAAATAAAATTAAAGTGGCCATCACTTCAACTTAGTATTTGTTGAGGAGATTATTATCCATATCAATTTCAAAATATTGATTTAATTAGAACAAAAATTTATATAAATAAAAAAATATATTCAGATGGCGAAACTATAAAAGAAAGTACTTTTTATAAAAAACTAAGTAAAAAAATGATTTAGTTATTAAAACATCTCAACTTTCTTTGGAGAGAAATCATTTTGTACTTTTGTAATTTAGCTGAAAAATGTTATAAAAAAATTTTTATTTTAACTCTTTCTCTAAAATTAAGTGGTAGTGTAGTTATAATTCAATCGAACAAGCTAAAAAAAAGTAAGCGATATTATTCAAGTTATTACTTATGATACCAAAAACTATTTGTTTTTTTATGAAGGTTTTGTTGCTTTGAAAACGCAATATCTTTTTGAACAAAATAAATCTATAAAAGAAGTTATCCAAGAATTAGATTTTTTAAAAAAATAAAACTATTTTTTTATGGTAAATTCTTTAAATCAATTAATTAATAACGGTCTTTTTAAATAAAATCAAAGTTTTTATAGTTATATTGTTTAAAATAAAAACTATTTTACAAGTAGATCATAAAGGAGAAATCATTTTGATTAATAAAAAACTAACTATAGAAAAATCATTTTGTTATATAATTAAAAAAATACCAAATTATATAAAAAATAAAAAAATTTTAATTCATATACTTACAACTGGAAATTCTGATTTAACAAAAAGATTAAAACTGTTATTACAAAAAGAATTTAAATTAAACGATATTTTAGAAATTCTTTCTTCTTCGCCCGCAATAGAAACACATATTGGTGATAATTTTTAGGGATAGGAGTCATAATTTTAAAATAACAAAAAATAATTTATTAATAAAAGGAAAAATGTTACTAGAAGAAATGAAAAAAAATGGTTTTGAATCTTATATTGTGGGTGGTGCGATAAGAGATATATTTTTAAATATTGAACCTAATGATATCGATATAACAACAAATGGCCATTATAAAGAAATGAAAAAATTTTTTATTTGCAAAAAAAAAAATATAAAATATGGAACTTTTCAAATTATTTTTGAAAAAGAAAAATTTGAAGTAACTACTTACAGAAAAGAAAAATTTTATTCAAATTATAGAACTCCTGATTATGTAGAATTTATTTCAGATATTCGTGAAGATTTAAAAAGACGTGATTTCACTATTAATGGATTTTTATTAAACGAAAAATTTCAAATTTTAGATTATGTAGGTGGTTTTTCTGATTTAAAAAAAAAACAAATAAGAACAATTGGTAATCCTTATAAAAAATTAGAAGAAGATGCACTAAGAATAATGAGAATTTTTGTTTTACAATCCAAAACTAATTTTAAAATAGAAAAAGAAACAAAAAAAGCACTTTTATCAAAAATTTTTTTGTTAGAAAAAATTCATCCTCAAGAAATATTAAAAGAATTAAAAAAAATAACAAAACAAAAATTCTTCCGAAAAGCTTTTCTTTCTTTAAAAACCACTAATGCACTTTTTTTCATTAAAGATTTTCAAAAAGTTATTATTTTTATAATTAAACAAAAAATAAAAAAAATAAATCCTGATATGTTTTTAGATTTATTTTTTATTTTTAATCCAAAAATAACTAAATATTTTTATTTTAGCAAAAGAGAAAAAAATAGATTTAAAAAAATTTTTTATTTATATAGAATTATTTTATATCCATTATTAATAAAATAATTTTTTTATTAAAATTAATAATTTTAAGATAAAGTATATTTTAAAATATTGTCAATTATTTTTTATTTATTAATTAACAAAAAAGAAATTTTATATTTTTTTATTTTCATAATCAAACTTTAATACCGATTTTTAATACTATCTTTAGAATAAACAATAAAATTATATATCAAATCTGAATATCTATCTAAAAAAGTTTATATTAAAACAATCAGTTCTTTCTCTTGAAATAAATCTTCTTTTTTTAAGGGGGGATTAGAATATATATTAATACTTATGAATTAATTGAACAAAAAGAGGTTGATAACGTTAGAAGATTTAATTTCATAATTTTATATTTTTTTGTCTTTTAAAAAAATTAAATCATTTATTTTTTCTTCTTTTTTAATTTTTTTTCTTTCGTTATCTTTTTTTATTAATTTGCGAAAGAATCTTTTTTATAAAAAATAAATTGAAAAAATTATTATATAAAAACAAAATATTGTAATGTTGACAATTTGAAAATAATAAAAAAATTTTAATTTTGAATTTTGAAAATTTTATTTCAATACTTAATTATATATTTTTATAACAATTAAATTTAATATGATTTTTGTTTTTTATAACATAAAAAAATGGTATAATAATAAATATTATTGATAATGAAAGTATTTTTTTAATAATTTAATTTTAATATAAAAAGACCAAATTTGCTACTATTTAAAAGTATTATATTAGTTAATAAAATAATGAAATTGAAATTCATTAAAATTCATTTATTTTATTAAGTCTATTAAGTTGAATCACATAAAAATCAAAAGAAGGAGTTTTATATTTAAAAAAATGTCACGTTACAAAAATCCAAGTTGGAAAATTTCACGTCGTCTTAACTTTTCTTTATCTGAAACAGGTAAAGAATTGATAAAAATGAATAATAATATTTATAAATCTAAAAAGAAAAGAAATAAATCAAGCGATTATGATATTCAACTAAAAGAAAAGCAAAAAGTTCGTTTTTTTTATGGAATTTCAGAAAAACAATTAAAAAGATTTTTTTATAATTCCTCAAAACTTAAAGGAATTCAAGGAGAAAAGTTTCTTATTTTATTAGAATCTCGATTGGATAATATTGTTTATCGTTTGAATTTAGCTAAAACAAGAGCACAAGCAAAACAATTAATTTCTCACGGTCATATTTTAGTAGATGACAAGAAAGTAGATATTTGTTCTTATTGTTTAAAACCAGGTCAAAAAATTTCTATTAAAGAAAAATCTAAAAATTTATCTATTATTCAAACTTCTTTGACAGATAAAAAAAACAATAATATAGAATATATTTCTTTAGATAAGAAAACTTTAACTGGTAGATATATAAGATATCCAAATAGAAATGAATTTTTAACAGATATTAATGAACAATTAATTGTTGAATTTTATAATAAATAAAAATATTTTTTTTATTTTAAAATTAAAAAATTAATCAAAAAATATAAAAATAAAAATATGAAAAAAAATAAAAAAAATTTATTATGTTCTTTATCTATCGAAGAAATTAGTAATAAAAATATAAATGAAAATTTAAAAGATTTCAAGACAAGTTTTGATGGTTTATCTTTTGAAGAGGTAGAAAATAGACGAGCCATTTATGGTGAAAATGTTTTAGAAAAAAGAAAAAAGTTTCTATTACTTGAATTAGTTTCTATTATATTTAGTCCTTTTAACCTTATTTTATTATTTATAATTTTTTTTTATTTATTCAATATTTATATTTCCCAAGAAAAAGAAAATATTGAATATTCTACTATTTATTTTATAAGTTTTTTTTTATTTATTTCTAGTATTATAAATCTTACTCAAATTTTAAAATTTTCCAAAGTATCAGAAAAGTTACAAAAAAAAATACAAATAAAAACCATTGTTAAAAGAAAATCTTGCATTTTAGAAATCCCTCTCAGCGAAATTGTTGTCGGAGATATTGTTTTTTTATCAGTAGGAAATATTATTCCAGCGGATATTAAAATTTTTGAAAGTAATGATTTTTTTGTAAAAGAAACAGCTTTAACAGGAGAAAGTGAACCTGTCAAAAAAGATGCTTTATCTTTAGAAAATTATAAAAATATTCTAGAAGATAAAAAAATTGTTTTTATGGGAACTAATGTTATTTCTGGATACGCTAAAGGAATTGTAATTGCAATTGGTGATGAAACTTATCTAGGTAAAATTAATAAAATTCTTATTAAAAAAAAGCCAACTTCTAATTTAGAAAAAAAAATTAGTTCTATTAGTAAAATTTTAACTTTATGTATTTTTTTTATTTTTCCCTTAATTTGTTTCATTTCTTTTATAAAAAATCCATCTTGTTTTAATCTTTTAGAATCCTTTCTTTTTGCTTTAACAATGACTTTAGGAATAACACCTGAAATGCTTCCTTTAATTGTTACTACTTCTTTCTTAACTGGAATTTATTCTTTATCGAAAAAAAATGTTATTGTTAAAAATTTATATTCAATGCAAGATTTTGGTTTCATGAATATTTTATTTTCAGATAAAACAGGAACTTTAACAGAAGATAAAATTCATGTTGAAAATTATTTAGATTTAGAGAATAAAAAAAATTTTATAGTTTTAGAATATGCTTTTTATAACAATTATTTTCAATCAAGTATACAAAATTCTATTAAATTTGCAATTATTCAAGAAAGCCAAAATAAAATAAAAGAGAAAACTAAATTAGAATTTTTGGAAAAAAAATTTAACAAAATAAATGAAACTCCATTTAATTTTAGAGATCGAAAATTAAGTGTTTTTTTAGAAAATAAAAAAAATAAAAGTTTTATAATAATTACACAAGGCTCTATTGAAGAAATATTAGAAATCTGCGATTACTATATTCTTCCAGAAAATGATGATTTCTTATTTAATGAAAAAAAAATCCCAATTGATAAGAAAAAAATTTTAAAAATAACTGAATATTACAATGAGCAAGGATTTCGTGTTATTGGTCTTGCTTATAAAAAAATAGATAATATTAATGATAATGATAATTTAAATATTAAAAATAAAATGATTATGATAGGTTTTCTTACTTTTTTAGATTATCCTAAAAAAAGTTCCAGTCAAGCAATTTCTCTCTTAAAAAAATATAACGTTAATGTCAAAATGTTAACAGGTGATAATCCTATTTTATCGAAATTTATTGCTTCCAAGATTAATTTATGTAATAGTAAAGAATGTTTATTGGGAACAGAAATAGATAAAATGACTGATCATCATTTGTATCAAAAAGCTCTTCAAATTAATATTTTTGCTAAATTGAACCCTAACCAAAAAGAAAGAATTGTTTCTTTATTCAGAAAAAAAGGTAACATTGTTGGTTACATAGGTGATGGTATCAATGATACTCCTGCTATGAAATCTGCTAATTTTGCAATTGCTGTTGATTCTAGTGTTGATATAGCAAAAGAAACTGCCGATATTCTTTTCTTAAAAGAAGATTTAAAAGTCATTCAAAATGGTATAATTGAAGGACGAAAAACTTATATCAATATGTTAAAATACATTAATTTAACTTTGGCCTCTAATTTTGGTAATGTTTTTAGTATTTTGGTAACATTATATTTCTTGCCTTTTTTACCTTTTTTACCTATTCAAATATTATTTTTAAATTTAATTTATGATATTTCTTGTTTAGTTATTCCTTTTGATAATGTAGATGAAAAATACTTACAAAAACCTAGTACTTGGAAATTAAAGAACATTACTGATTTTATGTTTTTGTTTGGTTTTATTTCTTTTCTCTTTGATATGTTGTTTTTTTATTTAATTTATAAAAAAGGGATGGAAGCAAGAGATTTTCAAATTAAGTGGTTTATTTTTTCCATTTGGACTCAAATTATAAATATTTTTATTTTAAGAACAGAAAATATTATAAAAGATAATAAGATATCTTTTAATTTATTACTTTTTTTGATTTTAAATGGTATTTTTTCCTTGTCATTGCCTTTTATAGAATTTATGAAAAAATTTCTAAAATTTGGAAATAATCCTTTTTTAGAATATCAATATTTTTTAATTTTTTTTATACTTTTAGTTTTATATATTTCTACTATTAGTATCGCAAAAAAGTTTTTTATTTCAAAAAAGAAAAAATTATTTTAAATTATTTTTATTTTATTTATAATTATAAATAAATTTAAAAGGTGTTTTTTAGATTTAATGCAAATTGTTCAATTTATTCAAATATTATTATTATTTGTTTTAATGTTTTTTTTAATTTATGTTTCTTTATTGATTTTTTTTAGTAAGTATGAATTTTTTAAAATTTTATTTTATTTTGTATTAATATTTTTTTTATTTAAATTTTGGCAAGAAATTAAAGAAATTTTTCCTTTCTCTTTGATAAAAAAGTTAAATCTAGTAGATTTTGATATTCGTTCTTGTTTAATGAATTTTTTCTTATTACTTCCATTCATTATAAAAGCTCCATATTTAAGATATCGTTTGCAAAATTTTAATTTTTTGCGTAAAAATAAACAATTTATTGTTGGAAGTAGTAATACTCATCGACAAATTTTAGAATCTGTTTTAGAAATGTCTAAAAAAAAAATAGGAGCTTTGATTACATTAGAAAAATATAATTCTTTGCAACAATATGCTCAAAAATCAATTTTAATTGATGGTAATGTTTCCAAAGAATTATTGCTAAATATTTTTATTCCTAATACTCCGTTACATGATGGAGCAGTTATCATTAGAGGAAATAGAATTTTATCTGCTGGTGCTTATTTTATGTTATCAGAAAAACAAAATTTTAAAAAAAATCAATCAGGAGGTTCTAGACATCTTGCAGCTTTAGGAATCAGTGAAATTACAGATAGTATGACAATTGTTGTTTCTGAAGAAACAGGAAATATTTCTATCGCCTTAGAAGGTATTTTATTGAAAATTGAAGATGCTGAACAAATTAAAGAATATTTAGAAACTTTCATATTATAATATAATATTTTTTTAGTAAATATATAAGAAAGAGATATATAAGTGTTTAAAAATATGAAATCTAATATAAACATAAAAAAAGAAAAAAAATTAGCTTTTGTTGTTGATTCTAGTATTGGAGATAATTTAAATATTGATTATATTCCTAATGTTTATATTGTTCCTCTAACTATTTCTTTAGATGGAGAAGAATTTTTAGAAAAAAAAGATAACAATTTTTTTTTAGATTCTTTTAAAAAAGGTAAAAAAATTACTACAAGTCAACCAAATCCCCAATCATTTGTTAAGGCTTTCAAGAAACAATTGGAACTAGGTTATAAACATGTAGTTTGTTTAACAATATCTAAAAATTTAAGCGGTACTTTTAATAGCGCTTGTAAAGCAAAAGAAATATTAGATAATTCCAATATTACTGTTATTGATACAGAAAGTATTGGACCTGGAATTTTTTTTACTTTAAATAAAATTTATAAATATATTTGCAACACTGATTTAGATTATTATGATATTTTTAATAAAGCTATCAAAGATCAAAAGAAAGGTATGTTTTATTTTTCTTTAGAAGATTTAAAACAATTAAAAATAAATAAAAGAATTAGTAAATTAAAATTTTTTATAGGCAATTTATTAAAAATAAAACCTATTTTAAAATTTCATCAAGGAATAATAACAATCGAAAAAAATATTAGAAGTCAAAAAAATTGTTTTCTTTATTTAATTAAAAGTATTTTAAATTTTAAAAAAAATTGCAATAAACCAATTGAAGTAAAATTAATTTATGTATCAAATGATAAAATTGTTAAAGATTTAAAAAAAGAAATCGAAAAATTGCAAGATTTTGATATTAATGTTTCCATTTATGGTTCTATTTCGAGTATAATTGCTATTCATTTAGGTTCTGAAGGATTTGGTTTTTATTTAAATGAATTTTAAAATTTAAACTTTTTTTTGATATAAAGAAAAAATATTTCAAAAATTAAATTTTGAAATATTTATAAAAATAGTAATAGTTTGAGTTTGAATATCTTTAAAATTGATATTAATTTATAATTTTTTTGAAAATAAAATAATTGTTATTTATTTTTTCATTTTCTAATGTTTTTTTGATAAAATTTCTCTAATTTCTTGAAGTATAATTATTTTTTCTTTTTCTAATTCTTCTATTTTTTTATTATTATCTGATTGTAATTTATTTTTTTTATTTTCTTCTTCATAACTTTTTTTAATCAATTTTTGATAAAAAGATATTACAAATGTATATATACATATTGATACTAAAAAAAATTCAAATACATTTTCAATAAAATTTCCATAATTAATTGAAATTTTTTCATTTAAATTCCATTTCCAATCTTTTATAGAATATTTACTATTCAATAGTAAATTTATAGGTGGCATAATAATATCTACAGATAATGAATTCACTATTTTTGTAAACAGTTGGCTCATTATAAAAGCTATTGCAAGTTTAACAACATCTCCTTTGCTTATAAATTGCCTAAATCCAGTTTGAAATTTTTTTATTTTATCTATATTCATTTCTTAATATCAACAACTTTCTTTTTTTTTTTAAAAAATTTAATAATTATAAATTTTAAATATTCAAATTTTAATATTAATAAATAAATTTAAAATAAAAATTTTGAAATAATTAATAAAATTTATTTATAATTTTTTTTTTTTATAATATTTTTATATGTTTTTTATATGTTATAATATATTTAGTTAACCTTTTTTATTTTTTTATAATAATGTAATTCATTATAAATAATAAATGTATAAAAATAATAAAAATTTAGATTATTCATGTTTATTTATAAAAAAAAGAAATTGGAGATTATTCATTTGGAAATTTTTGAAGTTAACTATCCAATATGGGCAATTTTTTTATTTTTTTTAGTTTTTGTATTATTTTTCGGCCCTACTATTTACTGTATTATTAAAGTATTAGAATTTTTTTATTCTATGTTAAAATTTAACTTAAATTTTATATTTTCTTCAAATAAAAAAAATAAAAACAATAAAGATAAATGTTCTTTTGATGATAGTAAAATTTCTATAACTAATAACCCAACTTTAAATAGGAGTGATTTAAGTTTGATTGAATTAAAGATGTTAGAATCACATCATAAAGAAAATAAAAATCAAATAAATCAACAAAATATACTTCGTTTAGAAATGGATCAAAAAATTAATCAAATGAAATTAGAAAACAAAATATTTTCTATAGAACAAAAAAATTACTTGGAAAAACATAAACTAGAACAACAAATTATTTTTTTAGAAAAAGAAATAGAAAAAATAAAAAACAAAAATAAATCAAATCAAAAAACAGAATCTTTTTCAGAAAAACAAGAAGATAAAAATATAAACGAAGAGAAAATAAATCTTGATTACATTGATAAAGTTATTAAGAAACAAATGCCTAAAAGTTTAAAAAAAATATTTGAAAAAATTTCTGATTTAGAAAATGTTCAATTACATATATTAAATAAACTAATGTATAAAAATAAAAATTCTTATTATGATCATTCTAAAAATATCTTATATGTTAAAGAAAAAGACTTAGTTTTTATAAAAACACTTTTATTTCAAAAAAAAGAAGAAAATAAAAGATTAAATTAAAAAGATTAAAAAAAACAAATAACATAATGTTATTTGTTTTTTAATTTTTGTTAATTATTTTAATTCTAAATATTCTTTTTGTTTAACCTCTTCTTGTTTTTTATTAATTTTTATAATTAATAAACCATTTTCTATACTACCTTGAATATCTTGCATGTTAAAATTTTCGCCTAAATTAAAACTACGTCTAATAACACCTTTAATTCTTTCTTTTCTCAAGTAATTAAATTCATTTTCTTTTTCTTCCTCTTTTTCATGAGGATGAGCTTCTAAAACTAAATAACCATTTTCTAAAAACACTTTAATTTCTTCTTTTTTAAAACCAGGAACTTCACTTATTAAAACATAATGATCTTTATATTCTTTTATATCTGTTTTCATAACAAAGTAATCATCATTTGAAAAAGAAGTACTTCTTAAATTTTCAAATAAATTTTCTAATAAATCAGGATTTTTATTAATTAAACTAATAACAGACATTAAAAAACCAACTCCTTTTTTTGTCAAATATCAAAACAGTTAATAAATAATTCTTTTTAATATTATTTTAAAAAATTTTTAATCTTATTCAATTTTATTTTAATATATCTTTTAATTGTTATTTAATAAATTCAAATTTGTTAAATAACAAAAAATATCACACTATTGATTATATCATTTTATAATTTTGAAATCAATATTTTTTTATTTTTTTAATTATAGAAATATACAATATTTTTTGTAATTTTCAAAAATAAAACTCAAATGATTTAAAAAATAATGTATAATAAAATGTATAATAATATGTTTTATTTAATTTTTATATTTTTTTTAATATAAGATGGCGGTTGTGGCGAAGTGGTTAACGCCGCGGCTTGTGGCGCCGTTATGCGTGGGTTCGATCCCCATCAACCGCCCCATTTTTAAGTATATTTTTTTGTTAGTTAAGGCCCATAGCCAAGCGGCAAGGCAACGGACTTTGACTCCGTGATTCGTTGGTTCGAATCCAGCTGGGCCTGCCAAATTTTATAATTAATTTATTTTTAAAATGAATATATAAGCAGATGTGGCGAAATTGGTAGACGCACTAGACTTAGGATCTAGCACTTTTAAGTATGCAGGTTCGAGTCCTGTCATCTGTACCATTTTTTTAGAAAAAAAGGGATATGATGTTAACGGCAGCATAACGGTCTCCAAAACCGCTTGTTCGGGTTCGAATCCTGATATCCCTGCCATATAAATAATTAAAAAAATAAAAAAAATATGTTTCACAAAAAAAATTTTTTTAAATAACTTTTTTTTATATTAGAAAATTATTAATGTATTTAACTTTTTATTTTAATTGAAATATAAAATAAAAAGTTAAAAAATAAAAATAATTTAAAAAATAATAGTTTTATTAAAAAAGAAATAATTATAAAAGTCAAATTGTTTATTAATAAACAATTTGACTTTATTTTTTATTTTTATTATTTTTTTGATGATTTAACAAGATAAAATTTAATAATCTGAAACTTTGTTTGAAATTTGAAAATTATTTTTTGTTATTATTAAATTTATGAATTAAATCTCTATAAAAAATAGCTTTATCAAAATCTAATTTTTGTGCAGCTTCTTTCATTAATTTTTTAAATTTTGTTAAACTTTTTTTTGTAATATTTTTTGATAAATCAATTTTATAAAATGAACTATTTTTTTTATTTTGTTTGTTAAAATTATTAAAATCAATTTTTTTAGAAATAGATTTTGGTTGGATATTATATTTTTTATTATATTGTTCTTGAATAATGCGGCGTCGATTTGTTTCTGAAATTGCTCTTTTCATTGATAAAGTAATTTTATCCGCATACATAATAACTTTTCCTTCAACATGACGAGCAGATCTTCCAATAATTTGAATTAAACTACTTTCGTTTCTTAAAAAACCAGTTTTATCAGCATCTAAAATAATAATAAGAGACACTTCTGGCAAATCTAACCCTTCTCTTAATAAATTAACGCCAATCAAACAATCATAGACATTCATTCTTAAATCTCGTAAAATTTGTAATCGACTCAAGGAATTGATTTTACTATGTAAAAAAGTTGTTTTAATACCTAATTCTTTTAAATAAGAACTTAATTCTTCACAAAAATCAATTGTAAGAGTAGTTACTAAAACTCTTTCTTTTTTTTCTTGCCTCTTTTTTATTTCAAAATATAAATCTTCCATCTTATTTTTGGAAGATCTTACTTCAATTTGAGGTTCTAAAATAAAAGTTGGTCTGATAATTTGTTCTACAATAGGAATTTTCTTTCCTAATTCATAAGGTCCAGGTGTTGCAGAAAGATAAATTATTTTATCTTTTTTTTGATTAAATTCATTAAACTTTAATGGTCTATTATCTAAAGCACTAGGCAAACGAAATCCGTATTCAATTAATTTTTTTTTACGTTCTTTATCTCCCAAAAACATTCCTTTTATTTGTGGTACAGTTAAATGTGATTCATCAATAATAATTAAAAAATCTGAACCAAAATAATCAATTAAAGTAGTAGGTGGTTCGTCTTTTTCTTTTAGAGAAAGATGACGTGAATAATTTTCAATTCCGTTACAATATCCTAATTCTGATAACATTTCGATATCATATCTTGTTTTCATTTCAATTTTTTGTGCTTCTAGAAATTGATTTCTTGATTTAAAATAATTTATTCGTTCTTTTAATTCTTCGTTAATTCTTTTAATGCTTTCTTTTAATTTTAAACGATTAGTAGCATAAATTGTAGAAGGAAAAATAATTACTTCTTCTAATTCTTTTATTATAAGACCATCTAAAATATTAAAAATTTTAATTTCTTCAATTTTATCATCTACAAAAATTAAACGAATCGCTTCTCTTTGGAAAGTTGAATTTACTAAATCTAAAATATTACCATGAACACGAAATATTCCGCTTTTTAAATTAAAATCATCTCTTTTATATTGGATTTCGATTAATTTTTTAAATAATTTTGTCATTGGATAAAATTGGTTTTTTTTTAAAAATAAAATAGAATTTTTGTAATCTTCAATATCACCAACCCCAAAAATACAAGAAACAGATGAAACAACAATAACATCATCATTATTAATCAAAGAATTAATCGCTTTTTGACGTAATTTTACTATTTCTTCATTGATAGATTTTTCTTTTTCAATATAAATATCACGAGAAATAATATAAGCTTCTGGTTGATAATAATCATAATAAGAAATAAAATATTCTACCTTATTATCAGGAAACATTTCTTTCAACTCATTAAATAATTGACCTGCTAAAGTTTTATTATGAGCGATAATCAATGTTTTTTTATTTAATTTATTAATAATATTTGCTATAGTAAAAGTTTTTCCAGTTCCAGTTGCTCCTAAAATGATTTGTTCTTTGTGACCTTTTTTAAAATTATTTAATAAATTAGAAATGGCTTGTGGTTGATCACCGCTTGGTTTATATAAAGATTTTAATTTAAATTTCATTTTTTTTACTTCATTTATTATTTTTTTATATTTTTAAACATTTGTCTTTTTTTCAAATATTGACCAGTATAACTATCTTGTGTTTTGATAATTTGTTCCAAATTACCTTTTGCAACAATATAACCTCCATTTTTTCCGCCTTTTGGCCCTAAATCTATTATATAATCAGCATTTTGGATTATATCGATATTATGTTCAATAATAATTACTGTATTTTGTTTTTTAATAAGAGTTTCGATTAATTTATTTAATTTTTCAATTTCAAAAGAATGTAATCCTTTGCTTGGTTCATCAAATATATAGATATTATTAGATTTTAAATTTTTTTGAATTTGTTTTACTAAAAATAATCTTTGCATTTCTCCTTCTGATAAATTATTTAATTTATATCCTAAATTTAAATAATTTAAACCAATTTTTTCCAATAATTTTAAAATAATTTTTATTTTATTATGATTATTGAAAAAAAGAGATGCTTCGGAAATTGTCATATCATAAATATCAGAAATATTTTTTTCTTTATATTTTATCTCTAAAGTTTCTGAATTAAATCTTTTTCCTTTACATTGTTCGCAAGATATTAAAAGATTAGATAAAAAAGGCATAAAAATTTTCTTAACTCCTTCACCATGACAACCATGACAACGACCAATTATAGAACTAGAAGAAAAACGATTTTTATTATAACCTCTTGCTTTAGCTTCTGGTAAATTCAAAAATAAATTTCTAATTGGATTTAAAAGTTCAATATAATTAATTAAGTTTGTTTTTTTATTTTGTTTTAAATCTGATTTTTGAATATAAATAATATTTTGTAAAACATTTCTACTTTTTAATAAAACTTTATTTTTTTTATTATTAAAATTAGTATTATTTTTAATTTTTTTTAATCCTTGATATAAAACATCATTAATTAAAGTTGACTTTCCTGATCCTGATACACCAGTAATTACAGTAAATAATCCTAATGGAATATCAATATCAATATTTTTTAAATTATTAACACAAGCGTTACGAATTTCAATTATTTCTCCAGGTGATATTTTTTTTTTTATATAAAGATTATTTTGATTATCCCGGAAATAATTTTTTTTTAAATAATTACCTGTTAAACTATGTTTATTATTTAAAATATCACTAATTAAACCTTGACCAATAATTTTACCCCCTTCTTTACCGCTGCCAGGTCCTAAATCAATAATATAATCAGCAGCTAAAATAATTTCGGGATCATGTTCTATAACTAATAAAGTATTCCCTAAATTAACTAATTGATGAAAAACTTCAATCATTTTTTGATTATTATAAGGGTGTAAACCAATTGAAGGTTCATCTAAGATATAAATAACACCTGTTAACTTAGAACCAATTTGATTAACTAAGAAAATTCTTTGTGTTTCTCCACCTGATAAAGTTGATAAATTCTGATTTAATGTTAGATATTCTAAATCTAATTTTTTTAAAAGTGTTAATCGTTTAATAATTTCGTCTAAAGGGAGAGTAATAATTTTTTTTTCCATTTCGGTTAATTCAATTTTTTCAAAAAAATTTAATAATTCATAAACAGTTAATAAATTTAACTCATAAATATTTTTGTTGTTAATTTTATATGATAAAGAATTATTATTTAGACGAGAACCAGAACAATGAGAACATAAAACATTTGATTTAAATTTCTTTAACCATTTTTGGATATTTTCGTAATCAGAAAAATTTAATTGATAATATTCTAAAATCGGAATAATTCCTTTTATAATTTGTGATGAATCATTATTTAAATTAATTTTTGAACCATACAACAAAATATGAATCAAAGAATTATCCATTTCTTTTAAAGGTTGATAGATATTAATATTATGATGGTTAAGAAGATTATCTAAATAATTTCTGATATTCTTTTCTTTGTTGTTTTGTTGAAAAGGTAAAATACCACCTTCATAAATAGATTTATTTTTATCAAGAATTA
>NZ_JAUZJP010000006.1:0-26335 GCF_032886435.1 Candidatus Phytoplasma stylosanthis | reverse complement strand
ATAAAAATCTTTGAGTAATTTTAAAATAAGCGCTATCGGTTAATATTTTTTTGAAACGGTTTGGTGGCCGTAAAATCTTGATTGATAAAAATTTTGAATAACTTGGAGATTATTTTATATTGACTAATTTTTTTTTTATTATAAATAGAATAGGAATAACAATTAATAAAACTAACAATAAGAAAACATTATTTATTAAAACACCAAGCCATCCTTGAGAGAAATTATTATAAAAATTTAAATCAAAAAAATCATTAATTATTGAGCTGATATTACAGTATAAAAAAGGATTCATAAAATTATAAGGATATTTATAAAAACGTTGATTTTTGATCGAACCTAAAATTAAGGAATAAAAAAGATAAAACAAAGGATGGATTAAAGCTAAATAATGTTTAAGGCAAGGGGCCAAAAGAGGATTAACATAACAATTACTAAAATAAAAAATAGTAAATAATATCGGAATATAAGTATGTTCGCATAAACTCACTGTTAAAAATTCATATTTAAAATTTTCATAATCTACAAAAGGATCGGCGATTAAATTCCAAACGACGCCGGTTAATAATATATCAATTAAAACACAAAAAGCCCATAAAGAATAATTTTTATGATTTCGAAATTTAGAATTTAAAGTCCCAATACAAAATAAAAGAACTAAAAAATTACTTTGAAAAGTGAAATTATAAAAAGTATTATAAAAAGCGCCACTTATCAAAGTTAGTAAGTTTTGCTCTGAGTTATAATTACGAAAAGAATAATTATTTAATTTAATGAAATAAGTGGCACTTGAAAATATAATTAATATAATTAAAAAAACAAAAGCTTTACTAGATAATTTTTTTTTTGAATCATCAAACATAGATAAATCTTCCTTTTTTACAATTTAATATTTAATTGATTATCCTTATCATTATTTATATAAAGAATATTAAATATACATTTCTTTAATAAGTTAATATTTATATTACTAATAATTTTATAAAAAATTTCAAGAATTTAAATAAAAAATATTGAAATTTAAATATATCACTATTATATAATTTTATAAATTAAATATTTTAAAAAAAATTTATTTATTGAAAATCATAATATATTTTTTACGATTTATTTATCATTGTGAGTTTTGATATTATTTAAGTTTTCTTTGGTCATCTTTTTTTTGTTGACGTAATAGTTTGGTTAAATTGCTGCGGTTAATATCCTTATATCATAAGCGTAAATTTTCTTTGTTAATTCATTGGTCAATGATTTTTTGTTTTCGTTAATTACTTCTTTAAACATAATAATATAAAACAGTGATTTTTATGCAAAAATAAAGTAACTTTGTCCATGTCTTGATTATATTTCTAACAATCACTAATAGTTTTAATTAAAAATTATTATTTTTTATTTTTATCATTTTTTAATATTGAAAACTTCTATAATCAAAATATCACTGTATTAATATTTTTCGTATATATGTATTTGATAATTTATGAAAATTGTTTAAGCAAATAATAAAAAAATAAATTTTAGAATGTCTATTCAAATAGATTTATAATTAGAAAAATTTAAATTTAGATAACTATGTTTAATTATATTAAATATTGTTTAATATAGATAATATTTAAGAAACTTATTACGTAATAAAATAAAGTGAAACTTATTTAAATTAATTAAATGGTTTTAAAATAAGTTATTTTTAATTATATTTAGAATAAAAAAATCAAAAAAATAACTTTTTATATAAAAAAATATATAATTTTTTTAAAAAAAGTTGTTATTTATAAAAATATTAAATATTATGTAAAAACCATGTTTTTTATTATAAAGTTTACTTCCTATAATATTAATTATGTAAACCAATTAAATACAAAAAATAATTATTTTTAATTTTTCTAAGATAAATTAACTTATTAATTAACTATTTTTAATGTCTTTTGATTATTAAAAGTAAATAATATTTAATATAACTAAATATAAGATATTAAGATAAATAATTTTCAAAATAAAAAAGATATTAAATCTAAATAATGTAAAAAAAATGAATAAAAACAAAAAACATATTGATATCAATAAAATTTTTTGAAAAAAATACAAAATTAGTTTATTTTTTTCTTTGTTATAATTTAATTAATTATATACATATAAATTTATCCTGATTTAAAATTTGAAAAAATTAAAAAAGAGCAAAGTTTTAATGTTAAATTTATTTCGCTTTAAAATAATTAAAATATTTTTTTTGGAATAATTCTAAATATCTCTGCTTTTCCTTTATTGGCTTGCGCAAAAATTCTAATATCTAAACAAATAACAATATTGATAAAGGAATGATCGAAAAAATTACTTTGGATGATATAATTA
The DNA here is from genome assembly GCF_032886435.1 of Candidatus Phytoplasma stylosanthis. Classification (NCBI taxonomy): domain Bacteria; kingdom Bacillati; phylum Mycoplasmatota; class Mollicutes; order Acholeplasmatales; family Acholeplasmataceae; genus Candidatus Phytoplasma; species Candidatus Phytoplasma stylosanthis. Next base: position 23,989 of record NZ_JAUZJP010000006.1, on the reverse strand, counting down.
ATAAAATGAGCAGTTTTAATCAACAATTATTGCAAACGAATTAATCGAAAATATAATAAAAGAGATTCAACAAACAATTTACGATTTTATTATTATTCATTTAAAATAAAATTTGTCAATCGAAAAAATAAGAGATGACGAAAATTTGCTCCTGAATGATTGGCGAATTTTAAGAACAATTTTACTTGGAGTTTTAAAGCTTTAAGTTACGCAAAAGAAAAAGTTTCTGATTAAAGTTAAAAAGTAATTTATGCTATGGATTTACAATATGGAGGATATTTAGCTCAACAAATATCTCAAATAATAATTAATGAAATACAAGAAAAATAAAAAATAAAATTTTTATTAAATAATAAATTAACCGAGAAAATATTAATTTCTCGGTTAATTTTATTTAATATGCGGACAATATAATATAAAGAATCATATCTATTATGAATAAAAATTGCCAATTTGAAATTGCCATTATTTTGATTAAATATTTTTTAATATTTTTTGACATTACAGTTAATGATGAAAATAAATAAATAATCAATGGACCTCCCAGAATTAAAGTAGACCAATAATGTTTTATAAACGGAATTATAATACTGGTTTCATTTAATAATTTTAAAATAATTTTTCCTAAAAAATATAGAAAAAATAGATCAAGAATAATTTTTAACCATCTTTTAGAATGGTTGTAAAAATATAGAAATTTATCCGAAAATTGAGTAGAATTAATTAAAATTATATCATTAAATGAAACAAAATTATTAGTCTTAAAAAGATATTTATAATAAAATTTTTTTAAAATTTCATCAAAAGAATATTTAAAATTAGAATTATTAAGATTAGGTTTACGCAAAGAATAATTACGGATAACTTTTTTTATTAAAGGAGAATAAGATCGATCTTGAAGATTATTATTATTTGATAATTTGTGATTTGTTAAATTTAAATTAATACCAAAAATATCTTTTTCATAAAAATTTTTATTTTTTTGTAATAAAAGTAAATAATCATATTCAAAATCATTTGATCTGAATAGAGAACGAAAAAAACCATTTTCTAATAATTTAATTATTAAATCTACATGTTGACCAGATTTTAGCATAATTATATTTTGATGATATTCGAAATCTTTATTTAAAGAACTCAAGATATTTTCATCACCAAATATAATAATTTTACCTTTAGAGGATAATGAATTTAACATCATTGGATAAATATTTTTTTGAAAAATTTCTCTTCTTTTTTTGTTATGTAAAAATTCTTGGTAATGATTTTCATAATATTTGGATAATGTATTACCATCACAAATAATTAAATCTAATGTTGGAAAACAAAATTTTTTATTTTCGACATCAACACAAAGTAATTCTTGATTTTTTAATAATAAATTCATACGAGCTAAACTAAAACCTATAGGACGATAACGGGTAAATAAATTATTATTATAATCTGAGATAATACAACCACCATATATATTACCTTTAAAATTTTGATTATGATGTATTTCTAATGCGGTAACAATTTTATTTAATATTAATCCCAAATCATTATCACAAGTCATATCATAAATATTGGCATTTATTAATAATTCTGATCTAACTAATTCAGGTATTAAATGATTAAAAAAATCTAAATTTAGAATCTTTTTATTAGTACTATTTTTTTGTTTTTGATTTTCTTCGATAATATATTGAAATAATTGGTTTAAATTATTAATCGGTATTTGATTAATCATCAACATTATATTCGAAATAAAATTAGGGTCTAATAAAACCAAATTATTTTTATATAAATTTATTTCTCTAAATAAATATTGATATTTAGTGTTATTAGAAATATCAATATTATAAAAAGCTTCATGTAAGTTATCAATTAATTCTGCTTCGGTTAATTTTTTATTTATTAATTGGTTAACCAAAGAAGACCAAAATAAATTTACAGGTAAAATAAAATGATTACTAATATTCGTATCCTGAGAATTTTCATATAAATGTTTTTGTTCATATTGATATGACAAATATTTAAAAGTAATTAAGCTGCAAATAGATTCTTGAATATAATGAAATGTTCGCGAATGTTTAGCATATTTTTGTAACAAATGAATTAATTGTTTTTCAGGAACAATACTATCATTTAATAACATTAATTTTAAAATTCCATTTCCGCTATCTTTATTTAGAAATAGCTATCTTTTTTTATCATCTAAAAAGGAATTTTCGTTAATATATGTTGTTCTTAAAAATAAATAATAAATTTTTATTATAACTTTAATGTATATTATACTAAAGACAAAAATAAAAATCCATCAAATTGAAAAATATGGATTCATAATTTATAAAATTAATTTAATATGAAATTAATTTCACTAGATGAATCATAAACTTCATTATCTAATGAATCATAAGTTTCACTATCACTATCTGATGAATCATAAGTTTCACTATCTGATGAATCATAATTTTCTTTTTTTGGTGAATCATTATTTTCTTTATCTGATGATTCCAATAATAATTCTTTTGATTTATCATTATCCTTCGTTTTATCAACTTCAGTATTAAGCATTTGTGAATCTTTTATTTCTGTATTACTATTGGTTTCGTAATTTAGTTGATCTTGGATTTGTGTTTTTTCATTATAATTTTTAATAAATTGATTATTTTCGATTTTATTTAATTTATTATTTAAAGATTTAAATTCATTTTCTGTTTTTGTTATTGTTGTTTTAATTTGTATGTTTAAAAAAACATAAATTATAATTAACATTGTTGTGATAAATATTAAATAAATAAAATTAATCAAATATAATAATGTTTTATTATTTTTTGTTTTTTTCATTTTTATAACCTAACCTATAATAAAATAATTATTGATTTAATGAATTTTTAATATTTTTAATATTAATGATTATTTACTCATTATTTTAAGACGATAAATTATTATATATATAATAATTTTTATAAAAAATTAACCTTAAAATATTTGTTTTAATTTAAAATAATTTGTTTTTTGAAAAAAAATATTCAAATATTATTTATATATTTATTAACGAAAAGTAAATTTTATTTCTTTTTTATTAGTATTATGATCTTTATTTAAAAAATATTTTTGATAAAAATAAAGAAAAAATATCACATTTAATGATAAATATAACTAGATAATAATTTTTAGTTGGAATTAATTAGTTAATATGAATTTTTAGTATTTCAATAAAATGTTAAAATTTAATTTTATATATTTAGAAAAAACCCGGAATAAATATTAAAAATAAATATTTTAATAATAAAAAATTTTTACAATTTGAAAAAAATTGAACAAATTTTTATCAAAAAAAATATGAAAAAATAGTTAATAATTTCAAAATCCAGTAATTTTTATAATTCTATTCTTAAGTTAATGCAATAAATAATAATTAATTTTAAAATATAAAAGATAGAATAAATTTTATAACGCGAAATTTAATATAAATCGTTAAAATTATCAAAAAATAAATTAATTAATAATAAATTTAATTGATAATATTTTACTAATTAATAAAGAAGCTAACCAAAATCCATTTATAATAAATTTTATTAAATATAATTATTTCTTGGAATAAATAAATTTTTTATATCAATCAATTCCAATTTTTTATTTATTTTTATAAATTAATTACTACACTTTTTGGCAATTATTTTATGGTATTATCAATATTTTTAATTATATTAATTTTATTTTATAAAAAAGAAGCTAAAAACATTGTGATTAAAATCAAAATATATTGTTTTAAATTTAAAAATTAAAAAAATTGACAAATTTTTTTATTATTAATTATATTTTGTTGCCTAATCATAAAAAATTGAATTAAAAAATTTTTTTATATTACTTATGTAAAAAAATTTTAATTTAATTATTAATTTTTATTTATCATCCTTCATTAACAAAAAAACCTTATTAATTTTTTATTAGTTAATATTTTATTGTTTTGTTCGATGGCATTTTCATAATATAAAAATAATAATACCAATAAAAAGCTAAATAAAAAAATATTAAATTAAAATACTATTTTTTTATTTGGCCATTTTATGTTAAAAACTCTTTTTAATTTTATTTTTGTATTTAAAAAAATATTAAATATTTTTATATGTTGAACAAAAATTTATTTTTATTTATGAAATTATATAAATCGTTAATATTTATAATTGTCCATATTTTAAAAATATAATTTTAGTAATAAACACAAAATTATAAACATATAAAATTTTTGCATTTAATATTAATTAATATTAATTTAAGAATTATTTAATTTTCAATTAATTTAATATTCATTATTAAAAATAAATTATCTTCTTATATATTTTTATTTTTAATAAATCAATTTTACCAAAATAAATTTTAAAAAGCAAAATTTAATTTAAATATTTTAAACATTTTATGTTATAATTACTAATAAATTTTTATTTTAATTCTAATTAGAATAGTTAAAAAATTCGAAAAAAATTTGAATATGGCGAAAATAAAAAAAATATTTTTATTCCTTATTATTATTGTAGTATTATGGTATATTTTAATGTTTAAAAATAATTTTTTAATACACAATAACTTAAAAAATAAATTAGATAAACAAAAAATACAAATACAAAAAAATTCTGAAATCAATGTTAGCGATCAAAAATATACAATAAAAGAAAATTCGCAAACTTTTAAAGATAAAAATTTATTAGATTTTATAGAAAAAATTTATTTGCAACTTCAGAATAAAATTCATACAATCGATGATGAATTAAAAAAATGTCAAACAAAGAATTATAATTTTAATGAACAATTTGTGCATAATTATAAAAAATTAGAAGAAATTAACCAAAAAATAAGTCAAATAACAAATTCATTAAATAAAAAACAACAAACGTTAATTCAAAATAAAATTTCTACTTTTAAAGTAGATTCTTTAACGCCACTGCAACAACAAATTCACCATCTTAAAAAAAAACAATCACAATTAGCAGAAGAAATAAAAAATATTAAAATTCAAATAAAAACAATAAAAACAGATAAAATTGACTTAGAACAAGCTAAATCTATTTATCATTCGGTACTATACGAATTAAGCCAATACAATAATAATATAACTATAACTATCGAAAATTAATAGTTTTAACTAACAAATATATTTATTTTAAATATTAATTCGGATTATTTTTAATCGTAAATTACTAATTTTATTTTTAAAAATTTACTTTTATATTTTAATATTGAATATTATTTTTTACTAATTAAATTTAATTATTTATATTCTAGTTAAATTAAAGAGATGATGTAAAATAGTATTAAAATTAAAAAACAAATCCAAATTATTTTTATAACATAAAAATAGTTCTGGATTATTTTATGTATTTTAAATTAAATTTGTTAATTAAATTTGTTATATTTTGATTAAAAATTAATTATTATAATTTTAATTTATTTTTTAAAGTCTTCAATATATAATTAATTTTATTAATTTTTTTAAACAATAATTTTCGTATTTAACTAAAATATAACCCAATAATTAGATAACTATTAAATAAGAATTGGATTAATTAGCAGGTTTTATTAGCTATTTACGATATAAGCAATTAATAATAATCCTAAAAGTAAAAAAATATTATATAAACTTAATAATTTTTAATTTTATTATCTTATGAAATTTATGATCAAAATCAGTTTATTATCGAATTAAATAAAACGAAAATCTAGAAAATTGTAACAAAAGAAATAAATTTAAATTTAAAAAAAATTAAACCTAAATTTAAAGAACAATATCATTTTATATAAATGAAAACATTATTTTTTATAAAAAAAGGATATATCCTATTTTCATGGATTCATGCGATTTTTTGAAAAAAAATCGACAAAATTAAAAAAACATTATAAAATGATTGTTAATCTTTAAAATAATAAACAAAAGGTTATATTCAGAAATTTAAATAAAAATGTGCTATTAAAATACAAAAAATACAAAAAATGCAATCAATTTTTTTAAATTTCAAATTTTAAAAAGTATAGTAGTCAAATAAATTGATTAAAATAGTGAATAGATATGGTTAAATTAGGATAATTTCCCAATAGTAATACAACCTTAATTAATCTAATAAATATTAATTATTAAAAAATTAAATATTTAATATTAAATTTTATATTAATAAATTATTAAAAAATTTATCCAAATATAATAAGACATTTTTATATGACTATATCAACAAATTAACAAAAAATATTAATTATATGTCAATAAAGCATTAAAGTGACATCCTATCAAAGCTAAAATTATATTAATAATAAAATTTTAATTTTGAACAATAGCTTTTAATTATAAATAATGAAAAAATACCATGTTTAAAACAATTAAAATATTAAATTATAAGTTTCATTTTTATTAATAAAATTTAAATAAATTTAATGTTTTGTAATTAAAAAATATATAAATTAAACTTTCAATTAAAATGTATTAATTATTAATTGAAAATAATTTATATATTTTTTGTATATTAAAATTAATTAAATTAAAATAAATCAAAATTTTTTTATTAACTAAAAAATTAATAAACTTTGATCAATAAATTAAATATATTTAACCCGGGGATTAATATCTTGAAAATTAATAAAAATTTTTTTAAAAGGAAACAAATATGAAATTTATTAAATTATCAAAAAAAAAATTAATATTTGTAATTATTATTTCAATAATATTATTATTGATAATTTTAACTAATATTTATTTATTAAAATCAAAAAATCAATCTTATCAAAAATCTCATTTATCTTCTGATCAATTAAAACAACTTAATTTATCTAAAAATTTATTTTCATCTGAATTAAAAATTAATAATTATGACAATTCTGGAAATGTTAAATCTTATATTTTTTCAAAAGATTATAAGAGTATAAATGAATTTTTAGATAATATTACTGAACAAGATAAACAAGAAATTCAATCTATTAAAAAATTATTTTTAATATATATATCAGAATTAAATTATATTAATAATTCAATAGAAGATTATCAGAATGAAATTATAAAACTTAAAAATAAATTAGATTTTATCCCTATCACAATAAATTCATTAGAACAAAAAATTGAAAAATTACAAGAAAATCGAAAAGAAATTAACAATAATATAAATATTAAAAAAATACAACAACAAAATAAAAAAAGCGAATTACAAACACAAGGTATAACTGTTTATAATAATCAAGAAATTAATAATATAGAAAAACAAATCGCACAATTAATAGCACAAAAAGAATCAACCTTAAAACAAATAAGTTCCATTAGATTAGAAAAACAAAATTTACAAAATCTTGAAATAATAGTGCATAAAAAAATAAAATTATACCAGGATCAACATATAAAATTAAATTCCTTATTAAATCAAAAATTTCAACTTTATATGCAAAATTTTTTTATATTTAAAGATTTATATATAAATTCAAAATCTAATCAAAATTAAAAATAAAAACATATTAAATTTAATATATAAAGGATAGTTATTTTTAATTTAATTATTTTTTAATTCTGAAACAAATACGAAATATATATTTTTTTGTTATGTCTTAAAAATTAATAAAAAAAATAAAATCATCAAATTATTATATTGTTATTTGAATTTTATATTTGATTTTTGATGTTAAATAATTTATTAATAATTAATTATTCAGATTAACTTTAAAAGTTAATCTTTATTATTTTTTTATAAGAAATAAAAAATTTAATATGTATAAAGTTATCAAGTTACTTTGATAGTTATCAAAGCAAATTTTTAATTTTATTTTTATATCATTTATTAATCTAATTAAAAAATTTTAATTTAGTAATTGATAAATAATTTAGCATAAATTTATAAATATAGAGTATCGAATATAACTTAGTTAAATTCAAAAAGTTTATAAAGGGAGAATGTCAAAAAGTCGATTATAAAACGCTTTAAAATTAAAAAATATTAAATATTTAATAAAATGAATAATTATAAAATAATACTAAAATATTAAAAAAATAATTATTTTCATAATAAAAAATAAGATAAAAAAACATTTAAATGAAAAATATTACCAAATCAATAAATATAATAAGCGACGAAATGTTTTAAAAAATATCAAAATTATCATGAAAATTAAATAAGATTTTTAATAGTTATGTTATATTAATTTATTTAAAATATTTAATTATATTATATAATATTAATATATTTATTTGTAATTATCTACTACAAAAATCATTAGCAATATTAAAAAGGGATATTGAATTAACAAATTAAAAATAATTATAATAAATACCCAAATACATCCTTCTCTAAAGTTAACTATCTCTATATAAAATATTTAGTTAAAATTTAAATAACAAGGGGTATAAATTTTTTATGTTGCAATTAAAAATCAAATTAACTTTATTTTATTCAACTTTATTTATTGTTGGTTTTGGATTTTTATGTATTTCTAATAATAACCAAGTTATAGCAATGAATAATAATTTATACCAAAATAATTATGTTATTCAGGATGTTAATATCCATGAATTTAATGAATTAGAAAATTTATTATTACAATATAATGCTATAAACCAACAAATTAATAATATTTTGAATAATTTCCAAGATATAGATGTTAATCATTTATTAAAAGAAATTACTGAAATACATAACAAAATAACAAATATTCAAAGAAAAAAAATACATTTTCAAGAATTAATATTAAGAGTTTTGGATAATAAAATGACAATAATCGAATTAGAAAGAAAACATTCATCATTAATACAAAAAATGATGGAATCTATAGATATTATGGACTTTTATGCTAATCAAACGCAAATTAATAAATCACGAAATATTCAAATCAAAATCGATCAAAATCGACAACAAATGATGCTTATTAAAAATCAAATGTACAATTATCAAAATCAAATAAATAATATATAAAGAAATTGCTAATTTAAAATAATATTAATTTATATATACTATAAATAATTTGCAATAAATATTATTATTAACATAAAAATCCCTCCTCTGATGCAAAAAAAGAAAGGGGGTATTTTTATTTTTTATTATTAATTTTTTTAAAAATTAAAATATCAAAATATTATAAAAAATAATAAATAAAATATTATTAATTTTTTTAAAAAATATTTTAAAATGTAAAATAAATATAGAAAAATTTTTTTATTTTTGTGATTATATTATCACCAACAATTACCAAAAATTAAATTTAATATACCTTTATTTATAACAAAAATAACACCTATATTAAATTATGTTAATAATAAAAAATTGCCTTTTTATTGTTTTTCAGTTATTATAAGGTTAATTATTAAATTCAACAAAATTACTAAATATTTTTTATTTTAAAATAAATTAAATTGGCATCTGTATATGGTGCCTTTTTTAGTAAAAAACTATTTAAATAAATAAATAGGATGGATAATTTAAAATTATTTAATTTTTTAAAAAATATTTAAATATGGTTATTAAACGAAATATGTCTTTAAAAATAACAAAAAATAAAATTAATGTTCTTTTATTAACTAAAATTAATAATTTGCCTCGAAAACCTGGTTGTTACTTATTTAAAAATTGTTATAATAATATTATTTATATCGGAAAAGCCAAGAATTTATTTTCAAGAATTAAAAGTTATTTTTATTTAAAGAATCATAATTCAAAAACTAGTAATTTAATTCAAGAAATATGCGATGTAGAATATATTATTACTCATAACGAAGTAGAAGCTTTTATATTAGAAGCTAATTTAATTAAAAAACATATACCGAAATACAATTTTAAACTGTTAGATGATAAAAATTATGCTTATATTGAAATTACTAACGAAAAACACCCCCGTTTAAAAATTTCTTATTATAAAAAAGTTCCTGAAAAAACTAGAGTATTTGGTCCTTATCCATATAATAATAGCATGAAAGAAACAGTGCGTTTATTGCATAAAATTTATCCTTTAAGACGTTGTCAACCGATTTCTAAAAAACCTTGTCATTATTATCAAATTAATGAATGTTTAGGTCCTTGTTGTCCTAATAATAAATATATTGATTATTCTTTGAATATTAGAGGAATTAATGATTTTTTACAAGGAAAAAATAAAAATATTTTTAACAAAATTAAAAATGAAATTAAACAAGCTATTAAAACATTAAATTTTGAAAAAGCACAAGAATATCAAAAAATTTTAGAACATTTAAAAAATATTACTATTAAACAATTTATTGAATTAAAACCTAATCTAAGCTGCGATATTATTGGTTTTTGTTTTAATAAAAACGAAATTTCTTTGTATATTTTCAAAATGTATCAAGGAAAAATTCAAGAACATTATCAGATAGTATCGGAATATATCGATGATCCCATTGATAATATGATTACTTATTTACATTTATATTATCAAAACAATTTATTACCTAAAAAAATTATTTTAAATCCGGATTTAATTACAAAAAAACCCGAAATAAAAAAAATAATTAATACTAAGTTTTCAGTAAAATTTAACACAGAAGAAAAACAAATAAAAGAATTAGCTCAAAAAAACGCAGAAGAAAATTTAAATAAATATAATTTATTATATAGCGCTAAATTAGAAGCTACAACAATAGCTTTAAGTGAATTATCAAAATTGTATCAAAAAAATATTAATTATATTGAAGTTTTTGATATTTCGCATTCTTTTGGTAAATATTTTGTGAGTGGCATTATTGTGTTTAAAAATTATCAATTACAAAAAAAATCTTATTGTGCTTTCCGTATTAAACAAACTTATCCAAATGAATATAATTCTTTAGCAGAAGCTATTGAACGCCGATATCAAAAATTAATTAATCTTAATTTACCCCTTCCGGATTTAATTTTAGTTGATGGCGGCATAGGGCAATTTAATATTAGTCAAAAAATTTTAAAAAATTTCATAAAGGAATTTAATTTAGGTGCTTTAAAAAAAAATAATAAACATCAATTGGAAAGTTTAATTTTATCTAATAAAGAGATTTTATTAAATAAAAAAAGTTTTTTATTTCGTTTTTTATTTTTTTTAAGTGAAGAGGTTCATAATTTTACTATCAATTTTCACAGAAAAATCAATAATCAAGAAAATATTGGCAATCTTATTTAATTTAAAATTAAAAAAATATTTAAATTTTACATATTATAAAGGATATTTATGGATAATCAAAATTTTAGTTATTTACAGGATAAAATTATAATTAAAGGTGCTCGAGAAAATAATTTAAAAAATATCGATGTTGAAATTCCCAAATTTAAGTTAGTAGTTTTTACTGGTATTTCAGGTTCTGGAAAAACTTCTTTAGTTCAAAATATTTTATATCAAGAAGGTAAAAGAATTTATTTAGAATCTTTAAATTTTTATGATCGTAAATTTTTTCAATTTGCAAAAAAACCTAATATTAATTTTATTTCAGGTTTAGCTCCAGTAATTAATATTGAAAAAAAAAAAATTGTTAATAATTCTAAAGATACTGTTGGCACTATTACAGAAATTTATCATTATTTACAATTAATTTATGCGCATATAGGTGTTTATTACGATATACAAAATCATCAACCTTATCAAAAATATAATATAGAACAAATAATGAATAAATTATTAAATTTTTTTAACAACCAAAAAATTATAATTTTATCTCCATTACATGATAATCAAAAAAAGATATTTCATTCAATCATTTTAAAGTTAATAAAAGAAGGTTTTAATCGTTTTTTAATTAATAACAATTTTTTTACCTTTAATAACATTAAAGAAATTGATTATTTAGAAATAAATGAAATAAATAATATTTTTATAATTATTGATCATTTAACTATAAACAATCAAATAAAAACACGTTTAATTTCTTCTTTAGAATTAGCTATAAAATTTAATAAACAGAAAATATTAATTATGTTACCAAATCAACAAATAATATCTTTTGATTTAGATTATAATGATGGCAAAAACTCTTTAACTCAATTAGAAAATAAAATGAATTTATTTTCTTTTTATAAAAAAAGAGGAATTTGTAATCATTGTAAAGGTTTAGGCAGTATAATGATTTTTGATGAAAAATTAATTTTAGATCAAAATAAATCTATTTTGGATGGAGCTATATTGCCTTTTGAACAACAAAATAATCCGACAGAAAATATTCAAGACAAATTAAAAGGTTTTTTAGATACATATAAAATTGACGTTAATTTGCCTTTAAACCGAATGAATAAATTTATCATTAATATTTTATTATATGGTCCTGATAAATTACCTAATGAAAGTTTAAAATTTCCTATAGGAATTATTCCTATTCTAGAATATTATCAAACAAATTTTGCTAATTATGATAATATTCAAAATTGGTTAAACCAATTTAAATCTTTAACTGTATGTCCTGATTGTTCTGGAGCTAGATTAAATAAATATGCTTTATCTTATCAAATTAATAACAAAAATATTTATGAATTAACCAATTTAACTGTCAATGAATTATTAAATTTTCTAGAAAATATAACATTAAATTCGATAGCCAAAATCAATACCCAAGATGCCTTGACAGCTATTAAGAAACGTTTAAATTTATTAAAAAAATTAGGTTTAGAATATTTAAATTTAAATCGAAATATTAGTTCTTTATCCGGGGGCGAAATACAAAGAATTAAATTAATTAATCAGCTTGCTTCTAGATTAACAGGAGTTATTTATATCATTGATGAACCATCTGTCGGTCTACATCCATATAATAATATTCAACTAATCAAGATTTTACGTCAATTAGTAAATCTAGGTAATACTGTATTAATTATAGAACATGATCAAGAAATTATATTATCTGCAGATTATATTATTGATTTAGGCCCTGAAGCCGGTAATAAAGGTGGCAATATTGTAAGTCATGGAAAAATAAATAATATTTTAGAAGATAAAAATAGTTTAACAGGTAAATATTTAAAAAAAATTTATTCTTTTGAAAACATAATAAAACCAAAAATATCTTCTACAAACGTCATTAAAATAAGAAATGCTTGTGTTAATAATTTAAAAAATATTAATATTGATATACCTTTAAATATATTCGTTGTGATTACTGGTTTTTCTGGATCAGGAAAATCAACTTTACTTAATGAAGTTATATATAAAGGTTTAAAAAAAATTAAAAATTCTACAAATATTACACCTGGTTTTAATCAAGTTATTTTTTCAGAAAATCAAAATAATTTCAAAGATATTATTCATATAGAATCGCCAAATTTTAATAAAATTATTAAATATCATTTAATTAATTATTTAGGAATTTCAGAAATTGTTAGTAACTTATTTTCTCAATCTCCTGAAGCAAGAGCTAAAGGTTATAACAAACGCCGTTTTATTTTAAATTCTGTTTCTGCTTTTTGTCATGCTTGTCAGGGAGAAGGTGTTAAAAAAATCTTTATGGGTTTTTTACCTAATATTATAATTACCTGTGATCAATGTCAAGGTAAAAGATTTAATTCTGAAACCTTAACTATTAGATATAAAAATCAAACTATTGCTAATATTTATGACATGAATATATCCGAAGCATATATTTTTTTTCATAATCATAAAAAAATTAAAATTGTTTTAGAATTGTTAATTAGCGTAGGATTAAATTATTTAAAATTAGGTAATAAATTAGATAATTTATCAGATGGCGAAAAACAAAGATTGATTTTAATTAAAAAAATATATAAAAATTATTTTTCGAAAAATATTTATATATTGGATGAACCGACAAAAGGATTACATTTTTTTGAAATTGAAAAATTAATGTCTTTAATACGTACATTAATTAATCAACAAAATACAGTAATTATGATTGAGCATAATATAAATATTATTAAAAATGCTGATTATATAATCGACTTAGGACCTCAAGGAGGAAAAAATGGTGGTCATATTATAGCTAAAGGCGATATAGAAGAAATTATCAATAATCCGGATAGTTATACTGGTCAATATTTAAAAAAAATAAGGGATAAATCTCATAATGAAATTTAAATTAAAAAGTTTATATAAACCGAGTGGTGATCAACCTCAAGCTATTAAACAATTATTAAATAATTTTTATAAAGGGGAAAAGGAGCAAATAATTTTAGGTGCTACAGGTACTGGAAAAACTTTCACCATTGCTAATATTATTAATCAACTCAATAAAAAAACTTTAATAATTGCTCATAATAAAACTTTAGCGGGACAAATTTTTAATGAATTAAAAGAAATGTTTCCTGAAAATAAAGTGGAATATTTTATTTCTTATTATGATTATTACCAACCAGAATCTTATGTTGTATCTCGTGATGTTTATATCGAAAAAGAAAAAATTATTAATGAAGAAATAGTAGAATTACGTCATAATACTATTAACGCTTTAATTGATAATAATGATGTTATTGTAGTATCATCTGTATCTTGTATTTTTGGAATTGGAGATATAGAAGATTATAAAAATTCTATTTTATATTTACATCAAAATCAAAACTATCCTATGGATGCGTTATTTAAAAAATTAATAGAATTACAATATTGTAGAAATGATTTACAATTAAAAAATGGTAATTTTCGTGTTCATGGTAACATTTTGGATCTTATAAATTCTAATTTAAAAAAAGAAGCAATTCGTTTAATTTTCGAAGATAATAAAATTCAAAATATTCAAATTTTAAATATGATAGATGGCACTATTGTTAAAGAATTAACTAAAGTGATCATTTTTCCTGCTTCTATTTATGCAACTAATCCTAAAAAATTAAAAGAAAGCATTAAAAGAATTAAAATAGAATTAACTAAACGGATTAAATACTTTAAATCCCAAAATCAAATTTTAGAAGCTCAAAAAATTGAAACAAAAACTAAATATGATCTAGAAATGTTAACAGAGTTAGGTTATTGTAAGGGTATTGAAAATTATTCAAGACATATATCTTTAAAAAAAAAAGGGGAACCTCCAACTACTTTAATTGATTATTTTGGTTCAGATTTTTTAATTATTATTGATGAATCTCATATTACTATTCCGCAAATTAAAGGTATGTTTTTTGGAGATTACTCGCGGAAACAAAAATTAATTCAATATGGGTTTCGTCTACCTAGCGCTTTAGATAATAGACCATTAAAATTTAAAGAATTTGAACAAAAAATAGATAAAATCATTTATTTATCAGCAACACCAGGAAAGTATGAATTAAACAAAAATATTCCTATAGTAGAGCAAATAATTAGGCCAACTTTTATTTTAGAGCCTCAAATTGAAATTAGATCAACTCAAAATCAAATGCATGATTTATTTGAAGAAATAAAAAAACGCCAAATCAAAAATGAAAAAGTTTTAGTAACTACTATCAGCATTAATTTTAGTGAAGATTTAAGTTTTTATTTAAAAAAAATGGGTATCAAAGTGACTTTTTTACATAGTAAAATTCCAGCTTTACAACGTTTACAAATTTTACAAAAATTACGTATGGGAATTTATGATTGTTTAATTGGAGTTAACTTATTAAGGGAAGGTTTAGATTTACCGGAAGTTTCTTTAATGATTATTTTAGACGCTGACAAAGCTGGATTTTTACGAAATGAAAGTAGTTTGATTCAAATAATTGGTAGAGCTGCTCGCAATATTCAAGGCCAAGTAATTATGTATGCAGATAACATTACAGATGCTATGAAAATAGCTATTGCCGAAACCAATAGACGACGAATTATTCAGCAAGAATATAATCAAAAATATCATGTTAATCCTCAAATTATTAATAAAAAGATAAATATTAATAATTTTAGTCAAAATCATCAAAAAGATTTTATGAAGGAAATCAATCTTGATCCTAAAAATGTTACTAAAAAAGAATTAATTAAATTAAAAAAATTAATGAAAGAAGCGGTTAAAAAATTAGATTTTGATAAAGCCATTTTTTATAGAGATTTAATCATTTCAATTAATAAAAATAATTCCATTTTATAATGATTTTAACATTATAAATTTTATAATTTATTTATTCTAATTCATAAAAAGAATATAATTTTTTTTGTAATTTGTCTTTTTGTTTAGCTAATGTTTCATTAGAATGTTTAACAAAATTGAATTTAATATTTTCGAAGTTTTGAAAACGTTCTTGGTTAAATTGATATTGTTTTTTTAAATTATTAATTATTAATAACGATCTGTTTTTATCGATATCATTCGATTTTTTTGATAATTTATCTTCTAATGTTTCAATTTTTGATTTTATTAACTTTTCTTTGTTCATTAAATTATTAATTTTAAAATCTAAATTATCAATATAATTTTTATCTCTTTTAATTTTAACTTTTAAAAAAAAACTCCATTGATTTTTTATTTTGTTAATTATTTTTTCTTCTTCGTCAGTATTGTTTGCCATTGATAATGTTTTATCACAATTTTGTTCAAAAATATATTTTTGTATTGTTTCGAAATCTTTTAAATTAATTTTAAATTTATAAAAATCTGAAGAAATTTTTTCTTTTTTTTCAGTATTATTTGATGTTTCGGCAATATCATTTTTTAAAATTTGCGATAAATATAAATTAATATAATCGCTTTTTTTTATCATAAAAAAATATTTTATTAAAAAAATAAAAATAATAATAAACAATAAAATGCATAAATTAAAAGTTGAAAAATTTTTTTTAAAACTCATTATCATCTATTTCTTTTTCCAAATTGATATAAATTAAAAATTAATTAAATAAAAATAATTTTAAAGTTATTATATTAATAATTTTTTTTAAATATAAATATATTAAATTTTTTAAAAAAATTATTTTTATTTTTTCATATTAAAATGATAGCCTCCCGCAAATAATAAATAAAAAATTTTTCCTAATATTTAGGCTTTAATAATATTTTAAAAAAATATTAAAATTATTTTTTCTGATAATAATAAAAATTAATTTTCAGTTGTCATTAATTTATCTTTGTTATTTATTGATAAATATTTATTTGCAAAAGCGGGAGGTACATTTTAAAATGTTTTGTATCTATTATCACATTTAATGCAAATATAATGATAACTTAATTAAAATTAATATTTAATCTAATTATAAATTAATATTTAATTATTTTTTAGAAATATACAATACATATTATTAGCGCCATTACCCATATGTTTTAATTCTTGCAAATTATATGTATCATCTTGGCCATGTCTAATTCCGCCATCAAAAAAAACACCTAATAAATTTGGGTCTGGATCTTTAATTTTCCAAATCATGCTGAAATCTTGTAAATCTTCATTATAACGAGCGCTTTGTAAACTCCAATCGAAATATTTATTAAATACGGCATGTTGTTTTAAAATATCAATATTGCCAATAGATACATGAACAATTCTAGTTTGGCCAATAAATTCCTCTCTTGGCGGCATAGCTACAACTACATTTTGGTAGTTATACATATTTAGAACTATAAATAAAAAAGTTAAATACCATAAACTTCGCATATTTTTTTAAATAATACCCCTTTTTTTGTTTTCAATCAGAAACTAAATCTAACTAATTTACAATTTATATTCTATATTACTTTAAAAATTTTTCAATAAAAAAATAAAAATTATTTTTTAACAAGCCGATTTAAAATTAATTAATTTTTAATATAAAAATAGATAACATTTAAATATATAAAATTTTTCATTTACAATAATATTTTATTATTTTACCGAAAAATCATCAATTATAAATTATACATATTGAAAGTAATTTTTTTGACATTATTAAGTAATCACTTTTTTATATTTTAATTTATAATTTATGAATAATAATAAGATCTTTTTATTATTATATATCCAAAATTATAATATTTAAATTAATTAAGCATAGATTCTCAAAATAAATATAATTATGATAAAAAACAATAAACGGTAATTAAATAATAATTTATTGATTAATTGTATATAAAGTAATTAAAATGAAAGCAAAAAAAGTGCATTAAACCATTTATAAAATGGGTAGGAGGTAAAAGTCAATTATTATCTTTTTTAAATGTTATTATAAATTTTGAATATAATACATATTTTAAACCTTTTCTAGGGGTAGGTAGTGTTTTACCACAAAAAGCTAATTTGTCTGATATTAACCTTAATAATTGCTTGGCAAACATTAAAAAATAATTCTTTTGATGTGCTTGAGTTACTAAAAAAACATGTCGAAAAATTAAATCACGAAAAAAAGAATTTTATTATAATTCGTGTAGTCAAAATCCAGCTTTATTAGATGATGTGCAAAAAAAATATTCTTTTTATTTTTCTTAATAAAAATTGTTTTAATGGTTTATATCCTGTTAATTTCGAAAATAAATTTAACACTCCTGTTTAATGGCAAAGACAAAATTACTTTATCTAATATTATCAATGAAAATAATTTAAACAAGATAATTACTTTTTTAAAAGATCATAAAAATAAAATTTCTTTTTTTCACAATGATTATAAAAAAATTATTGCACAAGCTCAAAAAAATGATTTTATTTTTTGCAACCTCCCTTATGATTATGACACCAAAACTTTTAATAGTTATAGCATTGAAATATTTGATAAAGATCATCAAAAAGAATTATGCGAAAATTTAAAAGCGGCTCATGTCAGAGGAGTTAAATGGATATTAACTAATCACGATACTACTCTAATTAATTTTTTTATATCAATCTTTTTATTTGATTAAAATTCCTGTTGATCGGTTTATTAATTATCAAAGCATTAATCGTAAAAATCAAACTTATGAAATGATTATTACTAATTTTAATTTAAATCAAAAAACAGCATCAAAAAATAAAAAATTTATTATTTTTAAAAGATTTAAAAAACGAAATTATTTATTAAATGATTTTTTTTACAGATTTAAAAATATATAAGTAGAAATCAAAAAAATATAAACCAAGATATAATTTCAAAATTTATATTAAATTATTTTTTGATTTTTTTGTTTAAAAAATGTTAGTTTTCATTTAATAGTTCATTATTTTGCAATATTTGACATTCTTTTTTATATTTTGGTAGGATGGTGATGTCTACAGTGATAAATTCATAATTAACCAAAAATAAAATAAAGAGGTATTAAATGCGGAATTTTGTAGGATTAATTATTTTAGACGGATTAGGTTTATCAATGCAACAAAAATGTAATGCTGTTGCGCAAGCTAAAACTCCTTATTTAGATTATTTATTTTCTAATTTTCCTTCTAATATGTTGCAAGCTTCAGGTGAAGCAGTTGGATTACCTGCTCAACAAATGGGTAATAGTGAAGTAGGGCATTTAAATTTAGGAGCTGGTAGAGTAGTTCATCAATCTTTAACTTATATTAATAGAAAAATTAAAGATGGTAGTTTTTTCAAAAATAAATGTTTTTTAAAAGTAATTCAACACGTTAAAACGAATAAAAGTAAATTACATTTATTGGGTTTGGTGTCTGATGGAGGAGTCCATTCGCATTTAGATCATTTTAAAGCTTTATCGATGGGCGCCAAAGAAGCCTAAATATCGTGTGATTTAACCAATCACCAGTGCGATAAACACTGAAAGGCTAAGAACGGTTCTTTAAAGGAAACAATAAAGAATTACAGCAGTTCTTAAAAGCGGGTTGCGACGAAGTAGTTAGTCAAAAAGATTCCGCCACCTAATAATCCCATGGATAAGCCTGAAATGGCCTAAGAAGCTAAGAAGATGTAATAAGCTAACCTATCTCGCAAACTACTATAAGTGAGCAGTTCAGAGTCTATCAATATTATATCGATATATTGGATAGTTTATCAGTTAAAAACCTGGAATCTCACCATTAGTAAATGGTCACTTCCCCTAACGGATTAAGGTCGATATTTAGAGTAACTTGGAGAATCCTAAAGGCTAGTTATTAAATTAACTAATAATGAAATAAAAGTCATTAGGCCCAAGGATAAAGCGACTTTTTAGTAGTCGGAGGAGTAAAACTTAATTTGGAATAATTAAGTTAATCGCCCTCCCAAGATGAAGGTTAACGACCTTTATAGGGCGAAAGAAGTCAGTAATTTATTGTGCAATATCATAAAGTGCTACAGGACGATTATAATCAACAACTAACCAGTGGTGACATTAAGTTAGTCTTCGCGAGAAGATAAATTATGGCAAGCCGGATGCTTGGAAACTTGCTTGTCCGGTTTAGAGGGGGGCTGTTTGTAATAGATATCAAAAATACCAATTTTGATATTGAAACGCAAATATTCTATCCATATATTAATAAAACAACATAATTTAAATAAAAATACTTTTTTACATGCTTTTACTGATGGAAGAGATACATCTCCCAAATCAGGTTTAAGTTATATAAAACTTTTAATAAAATTAGGTTTTAAAATTGGTTCTATATCTGGAAGATATTATTCTATGGATCGGGGCGCCAAAGAGGCCTAAATATCGTGTGATTTAACCAATCACCAGTGCGATAAACACTGAAAGGCTAAGAACGGTTCCTTAAAGGAAACAATAAGGAATTACAGCAGTTTTTAAAAGCGGGTTGCGATGAAGTAGTTAGTCAAGAAGATACCGCCACCGAATGATCCTATGGAAAAGCCTGAAAAGGCCTAAGAAGCTAAGAAGATGTAATAAGCTAACCTGTCGTAAACTACTATAAACGAGCAGTCCAGAGGCTATCAATATACTTGATCCGTATTGGATAGTTTATCAATTAAAAACCTGGAATCTCACCGTTTCCATAACGGTTACTTCCCCTAAGGAATCAAGGTCGATATTTAGAGTAACTTGGAGAATCCTAAAGGTTAGTTATTAAATTAACTAATAATGAAATAAAAGTCATTAGGCTCAAGGATAAAGCGACTTTTTAGTAGTCGGAGGAGTAAAACTTAATTTGGAATAATTAAGTTAATCGCCCTCCCAAGATGAAGGTTAACGGCCTTTATAGGGCAAAAGAAGTCAGTAATTTATTGCAACTAATGAAGTGTGATGGACACCAAATTAGTGCTTAAAAGAAGATAAATTATGGCAAGCCGGATGCTTGGAAACTTGCTTGTCCGGTTTAGATGGGGGCTGTTTGTAATAGATATCAAAAATACCAATTTTGATATTGAAACGCAAATATTCTATCTATATAGATAATAATTGGGAACGTTTAAATAAGGTTTATAATATGTTAATTTCAGGTGATACAACTATTTATGAACCTTTAGAGGGGATTCAAAGTGCCTACAATAAAGGTATTACTGATGAATTTATTCCTCCTTTTATTTGTGATACCCAAAGTTTAATTAATGATGATGATGGAATTATTTTTGTTAATTTTAGACCAGATCGAGCAGTAAGATTAGCTGTAGCTTTATCTAATCCTTTGCAAATTAATCATTTTCAAACACCAAATAAAACAATTTTCAAACCAAAAAAAATAATTAAAAATATTTTATTAGTTACAAATAGTTATTATTCTCATTTAGTAAAGGGATGTGTTGCTTTTGAGCAAAATGAATTAAAAAATATTTATAGCGAAGTTATTTCTCAACATGGGTTAACACAATTAAGAATTGCTGAAACAGAAAAATATCCTCATGTAACATTCTTTTTTGACGGGGGTAAAGAAAAAAATTTACCTAATATAAAAAAAATATTAATTCCTTCTCCTAAAGTAGATACTTATGATCAGAAACCTGAAATGAGTGCTTTTCAAGTTGCTGCAGAAGCTAAAAAAGCAATATTAACAGGTAATTTTGATACTATGATTTTAAATTTTGCTAATCCTGATATGGTAGGACATACAGGATCTTTAAACGCCACTATTAAAGCAATAGAAGTTGTAGATAAATGTTTAAATATAGTAACAGAAACTATTTCATCTGTAGGCGGAACAGCTGTTATTGTAGCAGATCATGGTAATGCAGAACAGATGTGTGATGAATATGGAAATCAACATACAGCTCACACTACAAATTTAGTACCTATTATTATAACCGATAGTTCTTTAACTTTGCGATCAGGAGCTTTATGTGATGTAGCCCCAACTTTATTGCAATTATTAAAATTAAATAAACCTCAGGAAATGACTGGAAAAAGTTTAATTTTATCAAAAAAATAAAATAAATCGATTAATTGATAAATTTTATTTATTTATTATTAAAAATTAAAATATTAAATAATATCTAAGGAGTTTATAAGGAAATGCCTTTTATTAAAAATATTATTGCTCGTGAAGGGGCGCCAAAGAGGCCTAAATATCGCGTTATCTAACCAATAACCAGTGCAGATAAACACTGAAAGGATAAGAATGGTTCGTTAAACGAAAGAATAGTGAATTACAGCAGTTCTTAAAAGCGGGTTGCGACGAAGAAGTAGTTAGTCAAAAAGATTCCGCCACCTAATAATCCTATGGATAAGCCTGAAATGGCCTAAGAAGTTAAGAAGATGTAATTTTATAACCTGTCTCAATAAGCTACTGTAATAACCGAGCAGTTCAGAATCTATCAATATAAACTTTACGTATTGGATAGTTTATCAGTTAAAAACCTGGAATCTCACCATTATCAAAATGGTCACTTCTCCTAACGGATTAAGGTCGATATTTAGAGTAACTTGGAGAATCCTAAAAGCTAGTTATTAAATTAACTAATAATGAAATAAAAGTCATTAGGCTCAAGGATAAAGCGACTTTTTAGTAGTCGGAGGAGTAAAACTTAATTTGGAATAATTAAGTTAATCGCCCTCCCAAGATGAAGGTTAACGGCCTTTATAGGGCGAAAGAAGTCAGTAATTTATTGTTTATTCAATGATTATCAATAAGGGAATTGGTGTTTATGTCAACAACTATTTTTAATCCAGAAACTAAACTTTGGCGAACATTGAATATCATTCAAGATTGTTCATTAAATGTTCAACCAGAACTTAAAACGCTGGATTAATAATATAACTCAACAACTACTATCAAACGTTCAATCATATCAAGGTCCATAAGGAATGTCGAATGGGAATATTGAGAGTTAAAAACTATAGACGGTATTGAGAATCCTAAAAATTAAATAATACCACCATAAATAAGTCAATAACCTTTATTTAATCAACAAATACATAACATCAATATAGAACAATAAGGATAAACAACTCATTAGTGGTGACACAAAGTTAGTCTGATAAAAAGGATAAATTATGGCAAGCCGGATGCTTGGAAACTTGCTTGTCCGGTTTAGAGGGGGGCTTTTTTGTAATAGATAATCGAAATATAAATCGGGTTATTGAAACGCAAATATTCTATCCTTATTTTTAGATTCAAGAGGAAATCCCACTGTCGAAGTAGAAGTATTTACAGTTTCTGGTGCATTCGGAAGAGCTTCAGTTCCTTCCGGAGCTTCTACAGGGGAACACGAAGCTCTTGAATTAAGAGATAATGATGTTCAAAGATTTTTAGGTAAAGGTGTATTAAAAGCAATTAAAAATATTCAAAATATTATTTCTTCAAAAATTATAGGTATGCCTGTAAATAATCAAGCGTTAATTGAGGGCGCCCAACGCACTGCACCCTGTTTACTACACAACGTTTTTTGAAGTAATTAATAATAAAGATACCAATTATTGGTTACTTTTATTTGTTTTTGGCTCTTTTCAAATGAATTAAATTTGTTGAATTTCTTTAATTTGGAACAATTTTTTACATTTGAAAAAGTTTAAAAAAAATAACCCCTCACTATATATTTAGATACAAAATTAAAAAAAACGGCGAACAAAATGAAAAAAAATTTTTTTTATTTTTTTTTGAGTTAAAATATGAACAAGTAAAAAAATAAAGAGGTTACAAAAAAATGGCGAATCGCAGAGAAATTGAATTACTCCAATATGCTTTAATTGATAACCTCCCGCTTTTAAAAAAAAATATTCTGTCCTTGGTTCAATTTTATCGAAAATATTTTACCGTTTGTAAAATTTTAAAATTATTAAAAATTGACCGTAATAATTATTATTATTGGCGAAAAGTACATGATAAAAATTATTTAAAAAAAATGGAAAAAA
>NZ_JAUZJP010000005.1:18849-28688 GCF_032886435.1 Candidatus Phytoplasma stylosanthis | reverse complement strand
TGTTACCTGTTCACTACCTAAGAAATAAGAAGGTGAACTTATTTGAGCACTTGTTGGAGTTATCTGAGTTATTTGTAAATCAGCTGGATTTAAACCAGGAATCAATTGTGTAATAACATCTTTTATTATTTGGGGTTCATTATTATCTAACCAACCTAAATCTTTTCTTGATAATACATTACTGAAAGACGGTTTGATTTGGAATGTTACCTGTTCACTACCTAAGAAATAAGAAGGTGAACTTATTTGAGCACTTGTTGGAGTTATCTGAGTTATTTGTAAATCGTTTGAATCAAAATTAGGAATTAATACAGTAATTAATCCAGTAATAACATCTTTTATTGTTTGAGGTTCATTATTATCTAACCAACCTAAATTTTTATTTTTCAAAACGCTATTTAAAGGAAGTTTAATTTGATATGTAACTTCTACACTACCTACAAAGTCACCTGGAAAACTTATTTCTGCTTTTTTATTACGCGGCGGTGTCATATGAAGATTATATAATTTTAAATTAGGATTTAATCTTAAAATAGCTTCATTAATAGTTCTAGGCTCTTCATCTTCTAAAAATCCTAGTTCTGTTTTTGTAAAAACAGGAAACAAAGGAGGCTTGATCAGGTATGAAGCTTTTACAATACCTAAGAAGTCATTTGGTGCGCTTACTTCTACTTCTTGATTTCTAGTTAACGTAATTTGAAGATTATATTTTTTTAAAGCAGGATTTAAATTTATAATAGCATCTATAATAGTTTTATCATCAATATTATCTAATTTTCCTAAATCTGTATTTAAAAGAACACTAGATAAATATTTTTTTTTTTTGTGATGCGGTAATACAATTCCATGTGTTGGTTGTGCTTCAATTTTATTGAAATTATTAAAAGAAATTAATAACCAAAAAATAAAAACAAAAACAAAATAAAAAATATTTAAAAAAATTTTTTTATAATTTTTATCTTTTCTCATTTATATAGTTTTCTAATTATAATTTATTTTTATTAAAAAGACTATTAAAAAATTAAAAGAATATTATTATAAATTAAATGTTTTTATTTTTTAAACTAAATTAATTTATGTAAAATAATTTTTTTTATAAAAAATAAATTAACTAAATAAATTATTCCAATTACTTCCGTATTTATATAAATTAATTATATCATATATAATCTCAAAAAACCCAAAAAAAGTTAAAAAACAAATATTTTTTAATTTTTTAAACTTTAAATTTAAAAAATAATATATTTTATTTTTTAAATTTATATTTTTTTATTTTTTTAATTAAATTAAAATTTTATTTTTATCAATAAACTTTCAACAAAATATAAAAATACTTTTGTAAAATAAAAGTTAATAAAAAAGAAAAAAGTCAAACTGTTTTTTTAGTAAAAACTAATTTTACTTTATTTTTTCTTTTAAAGAGGGTTACGTTTTGATGGGTCAACGCCCATTCACTACACAACAAAATTAAGAGGTTACATTTTGATAACATGAAATAAAAAATAAATATTAATAATATAAAAAAATATATAATATTAATGGTTTATTCTTTTCAAGAAATAAAAAAATGTCAATAAATAGGGAAAAAATTTGATAAAAGACCACTACAAGAAAATAATTTTATATAAAAACAAATTAGCAGATTCAAAAATTTAAATAATTATATATCTATTAAAAAATTAATAAGTTTATCTATCAAAAAGAAAATGATATTATAAAATAAAGAAATTACATTGTTAATATTTAAAAAAATGTCCTTTAACCAGAAAGTTAATAATAATTTCAAAAAAATAATTTTTTAATAAAAAATATATTCCCTTTTTTTTGTTATTAAAAATGTCATTGAATTTAAAAGATAAATATAGAAAGATAATTTTTTTTATAAAGGCTTTTTTAATTAAAAATAAAAAATATTTAAATTAAATTATATGAAAAGAGTTTTTAATGAGAATAATACCTTATGAATTATATCCTTATACTCCAGATATTTCTTTATGTTCTTTAAGAAAAGAATTTGGTATGTACGATCACTGTTTAAATAAAGATATTAAAAATAAAGCTATGCAACCTTTTTTAGATTTAGGACGTAATTATTTTAATTTATCTATACATAAATGGTTTTTAGAAATGAATCAACGACGTCATTATATTAATAGTTTTCATTCTTTTTACGCTCAAAAAAATAAATATACTACAGTTAATACAAATTTTTTAATAATTTTAGAATGTTGTATTCAATGGGAAATAAAAAACTTTTCTCCTTATAATACATCTTTACCATGGTATGAAATTTATAAATCTTTATTAGTTATAAATAATAAAAGTTATTTTTCTTATTATTCATTATCTTTTGAAAGATATCAATATTTAAAAAAATGGTACCATGAAAATTTTATGTGCTTAAATAAGCAAGGCAATTTAAAACCGAAAAATCTTGATATGAATAAAGTAATTATATTTTTTAAAAAATATCTAATAATAAAATAAAAAATATTTTTTAGAAAAAATTTTAATATATACTGTTAATTATAATGTTTAAGTTATAAAATTTATAATAAAAAATAATTATAATCAGCAGCGAAAAGAAGTAATTCAAATAAAATTAAAAAAATATTTCTAAAGTAATAAAAAAATCATTTTTTGTTTAATTAATAAAAATAAAAAATAAACATTAAAAATTAAAAAACAAAAAAATGTTTGATTAAATTTAAAAAATATATTTATAATTATAAAGCATTTAAATTTTGTAAATAAAATTATTTAAAAAAGTTAGAAAGTAAGAAAAATTTATTAAAATGACAATTAAAATTAAAAACAATTTAAAAAATATAATTATTTTTTTATTTATTCTCTTTATACCTTTGTTATTATTAAATGATAATATTAAAGTAAAAGCGATAGAAAATAATTTAAATGATATAAAACCTAATATTTGGGACTATAAATTAAAGTTATTTGATTCTATAGTTGAAAAAAATAAAATAGAAGAAATTATTTTTTATTATAAAAATAAAGTTCAAATAAATTTAGAAGATAAAAAAAATATTAATATATTAGAAAAAAAAATTTTTCAAATAAATCAACAAATATTTTTAATAAAACAAAAAATATCAGAACCAAAAAGCATTATAAAAAAGAATAAAGCAAAAAATATAAAAAAAGTAACTTTCGATTTGAAACCTTATATTAAAATTATAGAATAAAAAAATAGATAAAATGTTATTATAAAAATTATAAAACTTCCTTAACGAAAGTTTTTTAAAAAATATATTACAATTTTTACTTCTTGGTTTTTAATATTATATTTTGTAACTATATAATTTCTAATTTCTATTTAGAGGTTTAATATAAAAATCAAAATACATTATTTATTTAAGAAACATTAGAATTTAATGTTATTCATTTTTATATTTTTTATTTCTTTTTTATTTTTTTTTGATAAATAACAATTATATATAAAAAATATTTTTAATACTTTTTTATAGTAACTATTTTTTCATAACCAAAAAAATATTTTTAAATATTTCAATTTTGCTAGTAATTGATTTGATATTAAAATAATATTTAAAAATTTTTAATAATTTGAAATATAATTGTTAGGATTTCAAATAAATTTTTCATTTCATATTATAAAAAAAATTTTACATAGTTTAAAAAATCATTCTATTTTTAATTCAGATAATTTCTATTTTTAAATTTATAAATTAATAAGAACAAAGTTAATTTTCAGGTTATAAATTAAAATTAATTGACTTAATAGTTTTCAATATTCTGAATAACACTTTTTTTGATAATTTTAGGTAAATTAAAACTTTAACTAAATTACTAAAATTGTGAAATCATATTAGTTAGTTATTTTTTTTATTTAATTATTTATTATTAACTATTAACTTAAATATATGGATAGATTATTTGCGTTTCGAAAGCAGGATTTGTTCTTTCTTCTCTCTATTACAAACAAGCCCCCTGTCCAAACCGTACTAGCAATTTTCCAAGCATACGGCTTTCCCATTTATAAATCCTTTTGGAGGAGACCTATTATATATCAATATATATATTGATATATATTCTGCTGTTATTCAGATGTCTTTTATTTTAATTTTTAATTTCATCTTTTTTGGTTGAAATTGTTTATTTTTTGATTGGTTTTATATCTATGACAATCTTTGCAAAGCTTAATAGTCTTTTTATTCAAGATACTTTGCCAGTTCCTATCACGTACTGTCTTCATATGATGAATTTACAATTTACAGTTTTTTTTGGCATAGTTCACATTTTTTCGCTCTTAAGCGGTCTGTGTGAGATGAGTTCTTTCCGAGATAAATGTTAAGATTTGGGATTATATCAGGGTTTATTCCTTTATAATTTCTCATCTTTTTTATTTTCTCCCAGTTGTATTCTGTCCAAACTTCATATTTAGGTTTACCCTTTGTGGTGTATTTTATACCCCAGGTTTTACCTATCTTCAATTTCTTCCTAACTCTCTTCGCAAGTGAAGTTTTATCCTTGCTTGCCAAGGTCTTTAAACATGAGTATTCAGCTACATAAGCCAGTTTCATTGGTTGGCTTAAATTTTCTCTATATACAAAGTATTTAATTATTCCTTCTACATTTAATTTATATGAGCGGATTATTTCTCTAATCTGTGTCTCTAGCATGTAGTTGTTTATTGGGAATAATTTTTCTTTTTTCATCCATTTTGAACATTTGTTTTTTTATTTCATCCTTTTGGGTATTAATATTCTTACTTTCCCATTTCGTGATTTCTTTGTTGTTTTCTTTTTGTTGTTTGTCGCTGTTGGATTAATTTTAATCATATAGAAGAGAAATTTGGTACCTTTGTATGTAGGAACAATTTTTTGATTCGTCATAAGCAATTGTAAGTTTTAAGTCTTCCAACCAGTTGATTATTTTGTTTTTAATTTCCTCTGCTTGCTCTCTTGTTACGCCGCATCCAATTATCATGTTATCCGCATAACGGATGTATTATACTCTTGGATTTGGGTTTAGGTTAATATTTGTGTCAACTTTAATTGTTCTTCTGTTTTTTTATATAATTTGTCATATTCGGGGTTGTGTTTTTTAATAGGCATCCTTCTTTCTATTCTTTTTTCCATTTTTTTATCTATTTGATTCAAATAAATATTGACTAATAGTGAGGAAATAATTCCACCTTGTGGTGAGAGCCTGAATAAGTTTGTTGAAATTGGTAGTTTTCCATTACTCCAGCTTTTTTTAGCCATTTGTTAATGGTTTGGAGGGTTTTATTTTTATAGATATCGCTAACACAATATTTTCATTAATTTTTGATGGTTGATTGTATCAAATTATCCTTTAATGTCAATCTTTATTAACCATTTCCAATCCTTTGAATCTCTTTTTAACGCGTTTTATTGCATCATGACAGGACTTTCCAGGTCTGAATCAAAAACTCCATTTTTAGAATTTTATTTCGTAGAATGGATTAAGTAGTTGATAAATCTTTTGTTGATTTACTCTGTCATATCGATTATTGGAATTCCTAAGGATCTTTTCTCTCTGTTAGTTTTTGTAATGTATAATCTTCTTGCAGGTTTAGGATGATATTTGTTTAATTTATAGCTATTTTTTAGTTTTTCAATATATTCTAAATTCTTTACCGTTAATTGTTTTCGCATAAGTCCCATGATGTGTTCCTGCTCCTTGTTTTGTGTCTATTTTGTTGAATACAATTGTTGTGTTGTCTAAGGATTACATCCCTTTTTGTAATTCTTTTTTTATGATTTGTTGTTTAAAGATTTCTTCTGAATATTTTTCAGTAAGTTCGAAAGCTTAAAAGGTTGATTGCATTAATATCAATATCCTTTTTTACAAACTGAATTTACATTATAAATCTGACTTCCTTCACCCTATGAAGATTGTTAACCTTCGTCCTGGGTGGGTGATTTACTTTATTATTCCAAAAAAAGATTTAACTACACCGACTACTAAAAGTCTCTTTTTTTCTTGCATCGACGGTCTTATTATTATTCTGTCTTTTAACCGCTTAAACGGTGATGTTTAGGAATCTACAAGTTCCTCCCTTTATCTACCTTCATTCCTTAGGGGGAAGTAACCACTTATGTTTTAATGTCTTTCCTGACTGTTGGTGATATTCCAGGTTTATTTGTTGATAAACTATCCAATACTATTTACATATATTGATAGACTCTGGACTTGCTAGTTTCAGTAGTTTAAGAAACAGGTTTTAGTATTGCATCTCCTTTTATTCTTAGGCAATTGCAGGCTTCTCCGTAGAATAATTTGGTTTTGGTATCTTCTTGGACTAACTACTTAGTCTCAATCCGCTTTTAGGAACTGCTATAATTCATTATTCTTTCTTTTAATGAACCGTTTTTCTATCCTTTCAATTGTTTATCGGCACTGGTTATTGGTTAAATAACACTATAAAGAGGGATCTTCGGCACCCTAACAATTAGATATTGAATATGATAAAAAAGAAAAAAGGTTGAAAACAAATCTTTCCCCTTTTTATTTTATCTCTCTTTTCTTAATTTTTACGCCGTAATTTTGGTCTAATAGATTATAAAACTATCTCAAAATAAATTCAAATAAAACTGAATTAATTCTTTTATTTAATTAATTTTTTTTCAAACATTTTTTTAAAAAATTAAAATTCTAGTGAATATAATATTCTATTATCTCTAAAAAAAAGTGTTTCTGTATATTTTAAAAAATTTGAAAAATAAAAAAATATTGGTTTAAATTAAAAAAAAACATATTTTTTTAATATAAAAAAATTTATTTTTATATTAAAAAATTATAAAAACATGTAATAAAATGTAATGTAGTAATTTATTCATTTTTAATTTATTAAATTCAAATTATTATTTGAAAATTAAATATAAATAGATAGTTTATAACAAATAATTTCACAAAGGAAATGAATATAATTTAATGTGGAAACAAATTATTGAAAAGGAAAAACAAAAAAAATATTTTAAAAATATATTATTTTTTTTAAGAAAACAAATAGAACAAAAAAAACAAATTTTTCCTTCTTATCATAATATTTTTAAAGCTTTTGAATTAACCCCTTGGCATAATACAAAAGTTATTCTTTTAGGTCAAGATCCTTATCATGGATTAAATCAGGCACATGGTTTATCTTTTAGTGTTGCTAATGCTAAGACTCCTCCAAGTTTAAAAAATATTTTTAAAGAATTAAAACAAGATATTGGTTTAATCACTATGAATAATGATTTATCTGTTTGGGCTCAAGAAGGAGTTTTATTATTAAATGTTATTTTGACAGTCAATAAAAATGAACCTTTAAGTCACCAAAATATTGGGTGGGAACATTTTACAACAAATATTTTCAAATGTTTAAATCAAAAAAAAAATTTAGTTTACATTTTATGGGGTAAGTTTGCTCAAAGTTATGCTTCTTATATCAATACAAAAAATAATTATATTATTAAAAGCCCTCATCCTTCTCCTTTTTCTGCTCATAGAGGTTTTTTTGGTTCTAAACCTTTTTCTAGAACAAATAAATATTTAATTTATCATAATATTAAACCTATAAATTGGAATTTGAAAAAATAATATCTTTTTGAATATTATTTCATTAATTTTTTAATTAAACTGTTACTCATATTGATCTTTTAATATTCTGTGTGACTATTAAAAGTTCCATATAAAATTCTGATCTTTTAAAAAGGGCGTTGTCACAAAGGTTACCAAAACTAAATTCATGTTTTTTCTTTACTACACATCAAACCAACCACATATTAATTTTATTTTTGTAATTATAAATCTATATTTTTATTGTATAATAAACAAGGTTTAAATATCTTTTTTTAAAAATATTGATTTTTTAGTTTTTAAAAATAAATTTTTTCTTTTTTTATTAAATTTATTAATTTTTACATTTTAGAAAGGGTTATTTTTGCAATTAAATAAAAATAGCAATAATATTTCAAACAAAATATTTTTTTTAGTATTAATTTCAATTATATCTTTTTTCTTATTTCAAATATTCAAATATAAAGAAAAACAAAATAGAAAAAAAAATTCAAAATTAAATGAAGAAAATATAATTTTAGATAGAGATAATAAAAATTCCTTTATAGAAAAAGAATCTTTAAATAATAAATCAAATGATAATAATTATTCAAAAGAAATAAAAAGTAACATTGATAAAGAAGAAATTTTAGAATCTAAAAAAAGATTAATGTTAAATAAGTTACCTTTGAATATTTCTATAATATATAAAGAAGAAAATCCTGATATAATAGAAATAATTTCCCCAGATTTAACAAAATTAGAATATAATTATGTAAAAGGAAAAATAAATAAATTAATTGATTTCGAAAAAAATATAAAAGAATATGATGGTCAAAACGGTCATTTATTAAAAGAAAAAAATAAAAACGGAACAATTAAAGAATATAATACTTGTCTAAAAAAAGAAGTCTTTTATGATGGAACAATAAGAGAATATTTTAATTTTTATTTTAAAGATATATCACCTGATAAAAAAATTATCAAAGAATATATTCTGGATTCTAAGAAATTAATAAAAATTATTTTAAATAATAATTATATAAGAGAATATGGATTATATACTAATAAATTAATAAAAGAAATTTTACCTAATGGAGAAATAAAAATATATGATTATAAAGAAAATATAATTATTGAAAAAAGAATGCCAGACGGTAAAATCGAACAATATGATAAAAAAAATGGTTTTTTAATGAAAGAAATTTTTCCAGATGGAAAAATTATAGAAGCCATAAAGGAATATAACGAAAATAACCAAATAACAAAAATAACTTTATCTAATAAGAATATAGTAGAATTTGAAGAAAATTCAGATGAAATAAAACAAATAATTTTTCCTGATGGCACTAAAAAAAAAGTTTATAAAGAATATAATAAAGAAAATAATAAATTAATTAAATGGATTTCAGCTGATGGCAAACATATTAAAGAATTTGATTCCGAGAGAGGTGTATTAATAAAAGAAAAATTACCAGATGGTGTAATTAGAGAATATGATCCAGAAACTAATTTATTAACTAAAGAAATTTTTAAAGAAGATTTTTATGTTTCTTATGAATACTTCCCTAATACAAATGAAATATTCCAAACTATATTTTCTAATGGAGTTACTGTTAAACACGATTTAAATTTTTAAAAATTATTAAATTTAAGCTATATTCTATATTGATATTAGTAAAAAATATTTCATATTTAATTTAAATTGCTTAGTTTAATTTTTTATTTTTATCATAAATTTTTATGAATCGAAATAATTTAAAATAAAATTAATATTAATTAGAAATAAAAAAGATTTAAATAAAAAATTTTTAAAGATATTTATATTTTAACAGTAAAAATGAGATAGAATATATTTTTTTTTATTTATATAAAAATAAATTTTTATTTTTTTACAGCCGAAAGAATTAAAATAATAAGTAAAAAAAATGTAAAAATAAAAATAATAAAAAAAGTAAATATCTGAAATTTATCTATCTCATCTTTTTTTTCTATAATATTTTTGTCTGAATCATAATAAACATCTACTTTTCCATTAAAATCATTGGATTTAATATTAGCCTTATTTTCTTCTAATAATATTTCTACAACAAGATTATCTACTTTTAAGTTTGGATTCAATTTTTTGATTTTATTAATTATTTCTTCTTTGTTAATTTTTTTTAAAAAACCTAAATCAGTTTGAGTCAAAACATCTTTAAGGGAAAGAGTTGATTGACTGGGTGAAGTGTGTGATTTAAGATGGAAATGTACTTTCAATATTAAACTTCCATAATCTTTGGAGCTAACTAAAGCGG
>NZ_JAUZJP010000005.1:0-18749 GCF_032886435.1 Candidatus Phytoplasma stylosanthis | reverse complement strand
GATTTTTATCTTTTAATGATTTATTAAGAGTTTTAATTCTGTCAATGATAGTTTGTTGTGAATTATTTGTGAGTTCTCCTAAATCAGTTTGAGTCAAAACATCTTTAAGGGAAAGAGTTGATTGACTGGGTGAAGTGTGTGATTTAAGATGGAAATGTACTTTCAATATTAAACTTCCATAATCTTTGGAGCTAACTAAAGCGGATTTTTCATCAACTGCCGAAATCTGAAGATTTTTATCTTTTAATGATTTATTAAGAGTTTTAATTCTGTCAATGATAGTTTGTTGTGAATTATTTGTGAGTTCTCCTAAATCAGTTTGAGTCAAAACATCTTTAAGGGAAAGAGTTGATTGACTTGTGATAGCGTTTATATTATTTATAAAAAATAAAATATATAAATAGAAAAAATAAATAAAATAATAAAAAAAATATTTGAAATTAATTGTTTTATAAATTTTATTTATTTCCATAATTATACAATTTAAGTCACTTTCTTTTAATTTATATTCAATTAAAATGATTAAAAAAAATATAACATAAAAATATAAAATTAATAGGAATAATAAAATAAAAATAAAAAATTTACAATAACTTCAAATTATTTAACTAAAGATGTTTAATTAACAAATATATAATACTTTTTTAATAAAGAACTATTATATATTGTTTAATTTTCTATCCTTTAATTTATTTTTTAAACAAAAAAATTATAAAAATTATACCTTATCTAAAATTAGAAAAGTGATATTTGATTATAACTTCTTATTTTCTTATAAATTTCTTGTATTCATTTTTGAATTATTTTTATTTTTTAAATTGATAATTTATAAATAAAAATATCATTTTTAGAAAATAAAAAGTTAAAAAATTTAAAAATAATATAATCTTAATAATTATAATATAAAAGAATTTTTTTTAGTCAAAATATAAAAAAATTAATGATTTTTTATTAATAAAGCAATTTCATTAATTTTATAGTTTATACAGTTTAAAGCATATTCCAATATTTCAAAAATAGTTCTTTTGTTAAAAATTTAAGTTAAATGATGTAATATAAACATGTTTAATATGTTATAATTTAGTAATATTAAAAAATGACTATGTAATTAATATTAATATTGTCAATTCAGATTAATTAAAGATTAATTTAGAATTTTTTTACTAATTTTTATTTTTTGTTTTATTTTTTAAATATTTTTTGATATTATCTATTAAATTAATAATATTTTAATTATAATCATAATAAAAATATGGAGGATTAAAAATTAAAAATTTATGATGAAATTAATACCAATAGGAATTTCTGGAAGACATGCACATTTATCTCAAAAAACACTAGATATTTTATTCGGAAGCAAAGATTATAAATTAACTTTTTTTAAAAATTTGAAACAAGAAGGACAATTTGCAGCTGAAGAAAAAATTAATGTTATGAGTTCTACAGGAAAAATTTTAGAAAAAGTTCGTGTTTTAGGGCCTACAAGAAATTTTGATCAGATAGAAATAAGTCAAAATGATAATTTAAAATATCAATTTAATTCTTGTATAAGAAGTTCAGGTAATATCGCTGGTTCATCTGGAGCTATTTTAATAGGTCCAAAAGGACAAGTAGAAATATCAGAAGGAGTAATTATAGCTGATAGACATATACATTTTTCTCCGGAAGATGCAGAAAATTTTAATGTAAAAGATAAACAAATAGTAAATATTAAAATAAAAGGTATAAAATCAGGTATTTTAGGCAATGTCTTATGTAGAGTAGATAAAACATTTAAGTTAGAATGTCATTTAGATACAGATGATGCATGCGCTTTTTTATTAAAAAATGGTGATCAAGCAGAATTAATTACAGAAATTTTGGTTTGATTAAAATAAACTTAAAAACAAGTATTTATATTTTCTTTTAATTAAAAAAAATATTATTTATTTTTAAAAATTAGATAAATAATTGATCTTGTATATGTAATATGTAAGATAACAAAAATAAATAATAGGAAAGAAATATTTATTAATATAAATTTTATATGTCTGAAAATATTAAAAAAAAAAATATTATAACAAAAAAAGAAGAATATGAAGTATTTACTGATCCTATTTATGAAAGTATATTTGTTAATCATACTTTGTTAAAAAGATTAATAAATACTCGTCCTATGCAAAGATTAAGAAAAATTAAACAATTGAGTTTAGTTAACATTGTTTTTCATTGCGCTGAACATTCTCGTTTTAATCATAGTTTAGGTGTTTATGAATTAGCAAGAAGATTTACAGAAATAAAAAAAAATGATTTAAAAAAAGTAAAATTTAGAAAAAGAGAAATATTACTTTTGCTAACTTCTGCTTTATTACATGATATAGGGCATGGCCCTTTTTCTCATTTATTTGAAAAAGTTTTAAAAACAAATCATGAATCACTAAGTGCTAAAATAATAGAAAAAAATGAAGAGATTCAAAAAATTCTAGATGATTATCAAGAAGATTATCAAGATAAAAATTTTAAAAAAGATTTAATTTCTATTATTAAGAAAAAAAATAATTTTCCTTTGATTGAAAAATTATTAGCTAGTCAATTAGATTTTGATCGGTTAGACTATTTAAAAAGAGACTCTTTTTTTGCTGGTATTAGTTATGGTTATATTGATGCTAATTATTTAATTAGAAGTATGGAAATATGTGGAAATGATATTGTTTTTAAAAAAAGCGCTATCCCTTCTATAGAAAACTATTTAATTAATCGTTACCATATGTATTGTAGAGTTTATTATAATGAAAAAGTTTTAGGTTATTCAGTTATTTTGGAAAAAATATTCGAAAGAATAAAGGAATTGTTAGATAATAAAGAATATACTTTTGAATTTGAAAATAATAATCTTTTGTATATTTTAAAAAAAATTTATTATAAACAAGATGATCCAAATTATACTTATTATTTTTTGGAAATGGATGATCATTATGTCAATAGTTTGATTATGTTTTTAAGTAAAGAAAAAGATACAATTTTAGTTAATCTGTGTAATGATTTTTTGAATCGTAATATTTGGTGTCATAGTGATGATGAAGAATTGGTTTTAATAAACAAAATGAAAGAAAAATTTCAATATAACGAAGAAGAAATAAAATATTATATTTATGATTATAAAAATCAAATAAAACCATTTGATATTTATAAAGAAAATATCGAAGAAATTAAGAATAGTCAAAAAAAAATACTTATTTATGATAAATCTAAAAAAATTAATCATCCTTTAGGAGAAGATAATAGAACAATTATCAAAAATTTAGGAAATTCAGAAATAAAACAAATAAAATTTAAATATTTTTATAGAGGAAAAATTGGCTTTTAAATATGTCTAAAAATAAACATATTTTTAAAAAAAAATATGGCCAAAATTTTTTAAATGATCTTAATTTAATGAATTTAATAATTAAAGAAACTAATTTAAAAAGAAAAAATGTTGTAGAAATAGGACCAGGCAAAGGAATTTTAACTCGATTAATATTAGATAAAGCTAAAAAAGTTTTAGCTTATGAAATCGATTATGATTTAAAATCTTTTTTAAATTTTGATTCAAATCTTCCAATTGATATTATTTACGATGATTTTTTATTACGTGATTTAGAAAAAGATTTAGAAAAATATTTTAAAGAAGAAGAAGTGATATTGGTTGGAAATTTACCTTATAACATAGCCGTTCCTATTTTATTGAAAGTTTTATTTAATAAAAAAATAAAAACTTTTACCATAATGATTCAAAAAGAGTTAGGATTAAGAATATTAAGCAAAAGTAAATCTAAAAATTATAATGCTTTAAGTGTTTTTGTTCAATCTTTGACAAAAATAACCAAAATCAAAATAGTAAAAAAAGGTATGTATTTTCCTAAACCTAAAGTAGATGGTATTATTTTAAAATTTGATAAATTATTTTTAGATAAAAAAGAGCAAAAATTTATTGAAACAGATTTTTATCAGTTTATTAGATTTTCTTTTAAACAAAAAAGAAAAAAATTAATAAATAATTTAAGTAAAAATTTTGAAATTAAAAAAAAAGAAGTTATCTGTTTTTTTAAAGAAAATAAAATTCCTTTAAATATTAGAGCAGAAGAAATAGATATTGAACAATTTAAAAAAATATCTTATCTTTTTTTAAATTTTTTGAGTTTAGTTAAAAAAGTTTGTATTTTATAATACAAAAATTTTATAATAAAAAAATTGATAATAAAATATGCTACTATAATTTATAGTAATGAATAAAAATAAAAATTTTAATTTGTTTATAAAATATAATAAAGGGAATAATAATATTACATGAAAATTACTTATGTAAGAACAAGTTTATACAATAATAAAATAAAATTAAAAGCTATTGCGTCTATAACATTAAATAATTGTTTTGTTATACACAATATAAAAATTATCGAGAATGAAAAAGGTATTTTAATTGCTATGCCGAGTACTAAAAATTCTAAAGGTGTTTATGTTGATATTGCACATCCAATCAACAAAGAAACAAGAGAAGTAATTGAAGAAAATATTAAAAATACTTATAAAAATATGATAAATAAAGAATATGCGAAGTTAGAAGTTGAAATAAATAAAAATGAAGAATCACAAAATTCTTTTTTAATAACTAATATTAAAATAAATTTATATCCAAACAGTAAGACTAGATTAAAAGGAAAAGCATCAATAACAATCGATAATTCTTTTGTGGTTCATAGTATTAAAATAATAGAAGGGGAAAATGGTTTTTTTATAGCAATGCCGAGTACTAAAAATTCTAAAGGTGTTTATGTTGATATTGCACATCCAATCAACAAAGAAACAAGAGAAGTAATAGAATCAAATATAATAAAAGATTTTTATAAAATTTTAGAAAATGAAAATAAAAATAATCATAAAATAAATAATTAAACATTTGATTTAATCAATTGAATTTTATTCATTTAATTAAAGAAGAAAGATAAATCATTTATTTATGAAGAATAATTTTGAAAAAAAAAATAATTATTTTTTTTATTATTTTTTAAAGATTATAAAACCAAAAAAATATATACACTATTTTTTTTGTGGAATTTTATTTTATTTTATATTTTTTATCCCAATTAATTTGGATTTAATATATATAAAAAATGAAAAATTAAAAAACTATATAAAAATATTATTAACATTAGGAATTATATTTTCAACAGGGTTTTCAGTTATAAAAGAAGGTTTTGTTAAAACATATAAAAATACTAAAAAAAATAAAAAAATAACACTAAATGTTAATATTTTAATGATTTTATCCGCCATGGGTTCTATATATTTAACAAATTTTAATGAAGCTATTTTATTGATTATTATTTTTAGCGGAGCTAATTTTTTAGAAGAATATATAGAAAATAAAAATCAAAAAGAAATCAAAGATATTTTAAAAATTATGCCTAAAAAAGCTAAATTATTGAAAAAAGATAATGATTTTCAATTTATAGATGTCAATAATTTAAAAATAGGTGATAAAGTTATAGTTTTAAACGGAGAACAAATTCCTTCTGATGGAATTATTATTTCTGGTTCCTCATCAATAGACGAATCTAATATAACAGGGGAAAGTCTTCCTGTTGATAAAAAAACAGGTGATAAAGTATTTGCGAGTAACATAAATTTAACTCAAACTTTAATAATAGAAATAACTGCAACTATAGACAAAACTGTTTTTTCTCAAATAATCCAATTAACTAGTGAAATTCAAAATAAATTATCTAAAAAAGCAACTTTTATAAAGAAAATAGAACCTATATATGTTAAAACAATTCTTTTAATCACGATCATTGCAATTTTTTTAAGTGGAATGTTATCATTATTATATCCGAATTTTTTATATTGGGAATTTAAAGATATTTTTTATAAAAGTATGGTTTTTTTAACTATTAGTTCTCCTTGTGCACTAGCAGTAGTAGATATTCCGGCTACTCTTTCTTGCATTTCTAATTTAGCTAAAAAAGGTGTTTTATTAAAAAATAGTCAATCATTAAGTATTT
Organism: Candidatus Phytoplasma stylosanthis; assembly: GCF_032886435.1. Taxonomy (NCBI): domain Bacteria; kingdom Bacillati; phylum Mycoplasmatota; class Mollicutes; order Acholeplasmatales; family Acholeplasmataceae; genus Candidatus Phytoplasma; species Candidatus Phytoplasma stylosanthis. The sequence goes on along the minus strand of NZ_JAUZJP010000005.1, from coordinate 12,726 downwards.
TTTCTGAAATTAAGGCAATTACTTTTGATAAAACAGGAACTTTAACTCAAGGAAAAATTGAAGTAAAAAATATTTTTTTCAATAGTCAAATACCAGAAGAAAAAAAAGTGAATTATTTAAATATTTTTTTGGCTATGGAAAAAGAATCAAATCATCCTATTTCTATTTCTGTCCAAAAATATTTTAAAAAAAAAATTAAATCACAAAATCATATAAAACTTAAAACTGTAAATATAATCGGGATTGGAATAGAAGCTCAAGATAATCAAAATAATAATTATAAAATAACTAAACATAATTATTTTTCAGAAGTTCCTTCAGAAATAAAAAATAAAACTGAAGAATTTTTAAATGACGGCAACACTGTTATTTATTTAATTCATAATAATAATGTTATTTTTATAATTGGTTTAAAAGATAAAGTACGTCCTGAAGCAAAAGAAATGATTAAATATTTTAAAGAAAAAAATATCACTACAATAATGTTAACAGGTGATAACCAACAATCAGCAAATAGCATTGGTTCTTATTTAGGTATGGATTTGATTCATTCTGATTGTTTACCTGAAGATAAAGTAAAATATATTAATGAACTTAAAAAAAAATATAATAATATAGCAATGGTAGGAGACGGAATTAATGATTCGCCGGCATTGGCTAATTCAGATGTTTCTATTACCTTAAAAGAAGGCAGCGATGTTAGTATTGATATTGCGGATATTGTTTTAATTAAAAATGATTTAAATAAAATAATTTATGTGTATAAAATTTCTCAAAAACTACAAAAAATAATATTACAAAATATTATATTATCTTTAGGAGTAATAATAATCTTTTCTGTATTTAATTGGTTTTTTAAATTGCCTTTAAATATAGCAGTTATTTTTCATGAAGGAAGCACTTTATTAGTAATATTAAATTGTTTAAGATTAAAAAACAATATCCAAGATAAATAATAAAAAATGATTTTATATTTTATAATTTTTATTTCATTTTCTGATTAAAAAATGATTTTTATAAGAATAATTGGTATTAAAAATAATAGATAGCAAATTTTTATTATCAAAGAATTAAAAAAATTATTTTTTCTTTTTCTTTGGTAATAAATAGTTATTATATATTATATTTATTACCAATTGATGAAACACCTTTTTGAAAAAAACTCTCTTTCTTTTTATTTGAAAAAATAATAAGTTAGAGAGTTTTTTTAAAAAATATAAATAAAAAAATAAAATTTGAACTAACAAATTTTAAAAATAAAAATAAAATAATTTTTTTATATAAACTTAAATTTATTTACTAATTCATTAATTATTTTAATAATTTTATAAGCTTTAATTCCATTACTAAAATCTTTTAAAGAATTAAAATATTCTAACAACTCTTCTAAACTAAAATTACTGCTAAAAAAAGTAATTAATTCATGTTCATAACGATAATTCAATAAAGGAAAAAAAATTTCATCACGGAATAAAGAAGTCATATTTTCAGAACCCAAATCATCTAAAATAAGAAAAGGTGTTTTTTTCAATAAATCAAGTTTTTTTTCCATTATATCATTATTAGACCAAATATTTTTAAATTGTCTTGTTAAATCTGGCATAAAAATGAATAATCCTAAAATTTTTTTTTGAATTAAATTTTTAAATAAATATTTCAACAAAAAAGTTTTTCCTGTTCCGATCGGGCCATATAAATAACAACCTTTTTTTATTTTAAAAAAATCTTGAATTATTTTTTGAATATGAATTAAAGCTTTATTTTTGTCATTTGTATCATTTCGAAATTTTTTTAATTCAATATTTTCTAAATTGAAACTTTGGTTAAATAAAAGATTTTTTTTATTTAATTTATTTTCAAAATTAATTTTTTGAGAGTAAGGAGTTTCTTTATAAAGAACTGAAATATAAGGATCTGTTTTTAAAATTAATTTATAACCTAATTCATTTATTTTATTTTTTTCTTGTAAATAATTATAAATCATAATAACATCTTCATCGTTTATTTTTAAATTTTTAGTTTCTTCGTTTTTTTTAATTAATTCTCTCATTTTTTTTAAATTTAACTCTTTATCATATGACATCATAATAATATTTAAAAAACCTTTTTTTAACTTTCGAATCCTAAATTTTTTCTTATATTATCTAACCATTTAGGAGGATTTTTAGTATTTAAATTGTTATTTTTATTAATTTTTTTGTCTTCTATTAAAAAATCATAAGCCGTTTCTGTTGAAATTATTCCTTTTTTTAACCATGAATCTAAAACAGTTTTAAAATAATTATAAGAAGTAGGAAATTTATCATCTATGTTTTTTTTATTAAAAATATACATAAATAAAGCATTAATTATTCCAATATCAACATTAGTTTGTTTAATAAGTTGAAAAGCTACATTATATAACTCAGAACAAATATAAACATTTTTAATAAAATTATTTATTATTCTATTAGGATGAGAATTTTTTAAATAAAAAATCATTTCATTTTCTTCACTATGAACATCTTCGATCTTGACACTAGTTATTTGTTTATTTTCTTTCAATATTTGTCTTCTTAAATGTATTTTTAATTTACTTAAATCTATATTACTTTCATTGTCATTACGAAAAACAGTTTGATATAAAAAAGCCATTTTTTCAGGTTTAATTTCATAAATAAAACCTAATTTAGTAATATATTCAATATTTTTGTATTCTAATAAAAAAGGTTTTTTAAATCTTTGTGATAATTTATGGATAAAAAGTTCATAATTAAAATATTTATAAAAAAAAGAAAATCTATTATTAAATTTATTTTTAGAAGAATTGAATAAATTTTTTGATATATTCATTTTTTTAAATTTAAAAATATCTGAGAATTTTTTACTAACATCTTCGTAATTTTCTAATTCAATATTTTCTTTATAAAAAAATAAATTTTGTAATTGAATATACATATTTTCTCCTACTTCACTCAATAAAAATTGACTTAAAATAGGTTCTTCAAAAAAATCATTATAATTTAAAGGTTTCTTTAAAAAATAAATGGTTTCTTTTTTTAAATTTTGAAAAGTAGATAATAAATTAACTGCTTCTAATTTGTCTTTATATTGTAAGAAAAATATTTCATCAATATTTAACAAATCAAAAAGAAATTGATGATTATAAAAAAAATCATCATTTTTATTTTGTTTGCTTTGACTTAAAAAATAAAAAGCATTATAAAGACTAAAAGGACCTTTTCCGATTAAAGGTTGATAAAGTAAATTTAAAATTTTTTGTTCTTGATTTGAAAAAAAATCATCACTTTGAATCTTAAAGCGATATAAAGAAAACAAAAAAATCACCCCTTTTTTTAAATTATTAAAAAATTAACTAATAATTTTTTGACATTTTAAACAAAAATAGGAACTTCTACCTTCTATTTTTTTCTTTTGGATAGGATAATTACACAAAGAACAATTTTTTTTATCTTTTTTATAAACTAATAATTTTTTTTGAAAATGACCTTTTTGTCCTAAAGCTTCAAAACTACTAAAAGAAGAACCGCCATACTGAATGGCTCGCTTTAAAACTTTTTTAGATATTTTGAGAATAGATTGAATATGTTGAAAAGTTAAATTATTAGAAAATGTTTCAGGATGAATTTTAGATAAAAATAAAATTTCACTGGCATAAATATTTCCTATTCCTGAAATAATTCTCTGATTTAATAAAATTTTTTTTATAAAAATTTTTTTTTTATTCACTTGATTGAAAAAATCATAAGCATTTATTAAAAAAGGATCTAGAGCTATTTTATTTAAACCGCTTTCTTCTAAATAATTTTTTTTTTTATACAAAGAAAAACTACCAAATTTACGAAAATCATAATAACGAAAAACTTTTTCACTTGCTAATAAAATACGAAAATTTTCATGTTTATGAATTTGGTCGCATTCTTTCAAAGAATTAATATATACTTTTCCTTCCATTCGAAAATGTCCCACCAAAACCCAATCTTGATCTAAAAAAAATATCAAAAATTTACCTTTTCTTTGAATATCTAAAATTTTTTTTCCTTTTATATTTTCTAAAGAATACGAACTTTTAAATGAAGGTGGATAAAAAACATTTATTTTTTTTATAGTTTCTCCGATTATTTTTTTTCTTAAAATACGAATCGTAACTTCTACTTCTGGTAATTCAGGCATTTTTTTTATTGAACCTTTTAGATTTTTTCATTATTTAAATTATTTTAAATATATGAATAGTGTATATATGGTTAAAAAATAAAAAAACCATCAAAAAAGATAGTTTTAAAATATTTTTTTTAAAAATAAAGATTTAAATTATTTTTCTTGTTCTTGCACTTGTTGAAATTTATCAATTATTAAAGTATATTTTTGATTCAAATGATTCGAAATATCTAATTTACTTTTCAAAATTTTAATAATTTGTTTTGGTTGTAAAAAAAATTCTGGGTTATCTTCGTCAATATGACTAAATTTAATAATTGCTTCTTTTAGAAGATACTCATTATTTTCAAAAAAAAAACGTAATTCTTGCGCAAACCATTCTCTTTTTTTCTTTTTACTTAATTTTGTTTCAATGTATCTATTTTGAACTTCAATATTAAAATTATTTAATGAAATAAAATTTCCCCATTTTTCAGATAATTCATTAAAAGATTTTTGAAAACTCATAATAAAATAAACTCTCTTTTTTTAATGTTATTTTTTAGATAAAAATTATAACTAACATTATTAATTATACCTAATTAATATATATATATTCCCAAAACTTTTTTAATAATATTTAAAATTTTATGTTTTTAAAATAATAGGAATTATAATAGGATTTCTTAAAGTTAATTCATAAATCTTAGGTGTAACAAAATCAATTATACTTTTTTTTAAATCATTTTTATCTATTTTATCAATTTTATGCAAATAATTTTGAATATATTTTTTAATATCTAAAGAAATTTTTTTCATTAATTCTTTATTGCTTTTCATATAAATAAAGCCACGAGAAAAAATCATTGGCAAGTTTAAAATTTTTTTATATTTAAAATTTAAACTTATAATAATAGAAAATAAACCCTCTTCACTTAAAATTTTTCTTTCTTTTAAAATAGAACTATCAATATTTTCTGTTCCTGAATCATCGATATAAATACTTTTTGCTTCTATTTTATTTATCTTAGTAATTGATTGTTCGTTAATTCTCATAACTTCTCCATTATCTAAAATAAAAATATTTTCTGGGTTTATTTGACATTCAATTGCTAATTTTTTATGAGCCATTAACATTATATATTCTCCATGAACAGGAATAAAAAATTTAGGTTTTATTAAATTAATTAATAATTTTAAATCATTTTGACTTGCATGTCCGGAAGTATGGGTATTTACTACTGCTCCATGAGTAATAACTTCAATATCCATTTTTAAAAGTAGATCTAAAATTTTATTGATGCTATCTTGATTACCAGGAATTGGAGAAGAAGAAAAAATAACTGTATCTTTTTGCAAAAGTTTAATTTGACGATGAATACCTTGAGCCATTCTACTAAGAGCGGCCAGAGGTTCACCTTGTGAACCAGTGCAAATTAAAGTGATATTGACATATTTATCGATATCATTTCCGCTAACAATAATACCTTTCGGGATCTTTAAATAATTATTTTTAATTCCTGTTTCAATAGATTTTTCCATACTTCTGCCAAAAATAGCTATTTTTCTTCCTGTCAAAATACTAGCCTCAATAATTTGTTTTATACGATAAAAATTAGAAGCAAAAGTAACTATTATAATTCGTCCTTTTATTTTATAAAAAAGTTGATTAATAGTTTTTCCGATTTCACTTTCTGATTGAATATTTCCTTTTTTTTGAGAATTAGTTGAATCAGAAAAAAGACATAAAACATTTTTTTTACTTAATTCTAATAATTTATCATATTCTGCCAATGGTCCTACTGGTGTATGATCGATTTTAAAATCTCCTGTATAAAAAAGAATTCTATTTTGATTATTTAAAACAATTCCGAAACTATCAGGAATAGAATGGTTCATTCTTATAAAAGAAATTTCTGTTTGATCAAATTGGAATTTAGAATCATGAAAATATTTAGTCATCTTTTGAATGTATTTATTTAATTTATGTTCTATTAATTTAACTTCAATTAAATTAAAAGCAATACCTGATACAAAAATTTGAGGAATTTTTATTTTTTTTAATAAAAATGGAATACCTCCTATATGATCTTCATGTCCATGAGTAATAAAAAGGGCTACAATTCTTTCTTCATTTTTTAATAGATATTCATAATTAGGAATAACATAATTAATTCCTAAAAAAGAATCACCAAAAAAAGAAATACCTGCATCGATAATAAATATTTGTTTTTGAATTTCAAAAACATACATATTTTTTCCAATTTCGCCTAATCCGCCTAAAGCATAAAAAAATATATCTTTTTCTTTAGATACAAAATTTATATTAGATATTTGTTGTTCCATTAATTCAATTTCCTTATTGTTTTTTTTAGTCAATGGTTATTAAAGCAGGTATAATAATTGGTTTTTTTTTAGTTATTTTAAAAATTAATTTACTTAATTCTTCTCTTAAATAATTTTTATTAAAATCACTCCATTTAGTTTTTTTATCATTTATTAAAAATTCTTGAATTAGTTTATAAAAAATATTTTTTAATTCATCAATAATGGAATAAGTTTTTGTTTTATCTAAAAAACCTTTGCTAATAAACTCTATATTTCCAAGAATTTTTTTTAATCTTAAACTAATGTTACAAGCAATTATAATAACACCATCATTAGCTAATAATTCTCTATCTTTTATTATATAACTATTCCCTTCTAATACAGGTGTTCCATCAATTAAAAATTCTCCTATTTTTTTGAAAAAATTTCTTTGAATATAAGGTAAATGATTAGAATTAAAAACCCAATTGTCTCCATTTTCTAACATGAAAATAGAACTTTCTAAATAATTAAAATTTTTAGCAATTTTTTTAATTTGATATTGATGTCTATGTTCTCCTGCTAATGGTAAAATATACTTAGGTTGTAATAAATGTAATATTAATTTAAAATTTTCTTCATAATTATGAGGAGCTAAAAATAAATCTTTTACTAAAATATCAACAATAAAACCTTTTCTTGCTAAAGCATCTAATGTTTTATTTTGGATTTTATCAATACCAGTTATTTCCACAGATAATAATAAAATTTTATCTTTTGGATTTAATCTTATTAAACGATCTGTTTGTTTACACATTCTTTGTAATCTGTATAATGATTCAAAACGTTTTCCAACTATAATAACAACTATTTTTTTGTATTTTAAATAATCTTTTAAACTTTTTAAATTAATTAAAAAATTACTAGGTATTTTTAAATAACCTTTTTTTAAAGCAATATCTACAATATATTCATTTTTTTTACCTAATAAAGCTACTTTTAGATTAAATTCAATTGCAATATCAATTACTAATTGAATTTTTAATAAATCTGGAATAAGAAAAGAAATAATAACATTATTTTCAATACTAGCAAAATAACTACTTAAAGAATGTTCTAAAATTTCTTCTTTTTGTTGTTTGTTAACATTAAAAGCTCCTTGAGAACCGATCATTAGTGCTAAAACTTTTTTTTTATTATTTAATTTAGCTAAAGATAAATAGTTAGTTTGAAATTTTTTATCTTTAGATTGTAAAGAATGTATTTTGCTAATATAAACAATATAACCTTCTTCAATTTCAAAAGATAAACCTAAAGTTTCTGGCAAAAAACTAGCTATACCAAAAAAAGAAATTTTTGTATCTTTAAAATCAATTAAAGAATTTTCATTTACTATTTTAAAGTCTACTTCTGATAAGTTAGAATATTTTTGTTTTTCTAAATTTATTTTTAAAATATCTATGATAAAACTAGAACTATAAATAGGAACTTTGAAATGTTGAATTAAATAAGGCAAAGAACCAGAATGAGTTTCTAAAGCTGAAGTTATAAAAATTCCTTTTATTTTTTGTTTAACATTTTCTAAAAAAGTATATTCAGGAATAATTGAATCAACACCACATATAGTAGAGACATTAGGGTATTTTAAACCTGTATCTAAAACAAAATAAGAAGATTTAATTTTTAACAAATATAAATTCTTTCCATTTTCGCCTATCCCACCCAATACAGAAAAGCTAACATCTCGCATATTAAAAAACTCCTTTCTTGTTTTTAAAAATAAAACATAAATATAAATATAATATAAAAATGATATAATCACTAATTATTAAAATAAAATATAAATAAAATATAATTTTAAGAAAGAAAATTAAAAAAATGTTAAAATACCCTTTTATTAAAAAAAAAGAAGAAATTAAAATAATAAATAAAAGTAGGCTAGGAAGTTCTTTAGAAAGAGATATTAATTTAACAAATCTTTTTTACAAAGAAAATAATATAGCTTTAATTTTTAAAAATGAAATACCTATTAAAGTAGTTAAAGTTGAATACCTCCAAAGACAAAAAGCTAAAATAGTAGAAGCATATTATAATTTAAAGTCATTACCTGATTACCAAGGTCTTTATAAAGGAAGATATATATGTTTTGATGTTAAAGAAACCAACGACAAAAATAATTTTTTTCTAAGCAATATTCCTCAACATCAAATAAATAATTTAAATAAAATAAAAAAATTTAATGGAATTTCTTTTTTTATTATCCATTTTAAAAAACATAATAAATATTTTTATCTTCCTATAGAATTTTTAAATGATTATATAAAAAATAATGAAAATAAAAAAATTAATTTTAAAATATTTGAAGAAAAATTATATCAAATTCCTTTTTCTTATTATCCTAGAATAAATTATATCGAAATAGTAAATTTATTCTTATAAATAAAAAATAATAAATTAAAATAATTTTATTCTAAATAAAAAAATTCAATATTTTCTCTAAAAAAGAATTCCATAAAATATAAAATAAATCCTATAATAGTATTGGTTATTAAAACTGAAAAAAAGTAATATAAGAAAACCATAACACCACTATAACTTAATCCAAAAAAATTTTTTTTATGGATGATATCATAAAAGTTATCTACTTTATAGAAAAAAAATACAAATAAAAAATAAGAAAAAATTTGCATAATAGAAATTATTAACAAACTATTAAAAATATCTTTCTTTTGAAATATTTTTTTATTTTTTTTATTAATAGGAAGAAAAAAAAAACCTGTTAAAGAACAAGATAAATAAGGTATTGTAAATAAAAATAAAAAAATACCTATCATAAATAAAACATTATTATTAAAAGAAATTTTATTATGTTCCTTAAATAAACTATGTTTATGAAAACTACCTAAACTTTCTAAAATAATATGAAGACAAACATATAACAAGTTAGAAAAAAAACTATACTTAAAACCAAAAAAAAACCCTATTAGAATAAGTGGTAATAAATCTAATTTTAAAAAAGAGTTTTGGCATTCTAGTTTTAAAATTTGAGTATATAAAATTTCTATAATAAAAGAAAATGTTAAAAAAAAAGAGATAACGATAATTTTTTTTAAAAAAAATTTTTTCATCATTTTAATTTATTTTTTCATGCCCTTCTTTAAGTGGTAATGAATTTATGTAAAATTTATAAAGTATATAAAAATATGAATTAGTATAAAAATAAATATTAAAATAAATTATTTAAGTATTTTTTTAAACTTAAAATTGATTTAACTTCTTAAAATATTATAACAAAATAAATTAATTAATAAAAATAAATCTTATTTAGATATAAAAAAATTTAAACTTTTATTAATTTTTTATATATTATTTTATAAAATATTTCAGATCTAACAAATAATGTTGAAATTTTTTTTAATTTTTATTTATTTTTAAATTTAAATATTTTTTTATATTTACAAGATTTAAATTTTAAAATTTATTTTTAAAAAAAATTAATTATAAATAATTTGATTTTTAAAATTTTATTTTTTTATATAAAAATGAATAATAATTATTCGATAAAATAACATATAAAAATTATTTTTTTCAATAATAAATAATAATAATCAAAATAAAAAATTTAAACAAACAAATAATAAAAATAATAGAAAATTATGTAATATAATTTTTACTTTTTTTCATTTAAAAAATTTTATTTTTTTTACTGTAAAAAGAAAAATAAAAAAATATTTATATGATTAAGAAATAAATTTTTAAAATATTTGTTATGATTTTCAATAATCATATAACAAATCAGTTTAAAAAGAGTAATTATTTTACTTTTTATATAAACTGATTCGTTATTAGATCAATTTTGTGTCACAAAATATCAATATTATCAATATTACAAATAAGATTTTGATTAATATTTTTTAAGTCATATGTTTTATCATTTTCATCACATAATTTTATATTTTGTTCTTTTTCTTGTTCTGATTTAAAGCTTTCGATTTCTTCTTTTTTTGTTTTTTCAATTTTTTCTTTTTCTGGTTCCAGTTGATTAATTTTATTTACTTTTTCTTGGTTTTTTACTTTTTCTTGTTCTAGTTGATTAATTATTTTTGCTTGTTCTGTTTTAAGGTTTTCTATTTTTTCTTCTTCTGATTTAAGTTTCTTAATTGTTTTTTCTTGTTCTTCTTTAAGGTTTTCTATTTGTCCTAATAACTTTTTATATGAAAAATGTTTATCAATTTTATAATTTAATTCTTTATTTTCGATTTTTTGGGATTTTATTTCGACTATTTCTCTTTTAAAATATTCATTCATCTTTTTTAATTCTTCTTGCATATCAATTTTATTATTTTTTAAATATTTTTTAAATTTCAAATCATGTTTATATTGAAAATACATAATTAAAAAAATAAAAAATAAGGAGGTAATTTTAATGATAAAATTGAGAATTCTATATTCAGTATGTTCTTTAAAATAAAAATAATGCATTTTTATTAAATTCCTTTCTAATAATAAAACTTTTTTGTTTTTCTATTAATTTTCTAATATCTAAAAATAAATTTTTAAAACAAAAGAAAATTAAACTTTAAAAATTATAACACTTTTGTAAATAAAAAATGATTATTTTAAATAAATTTAAAAAATTTATTAAAATAATACTATAATAATCTTAAAATAATCCTAAACAAGAGTTTTGAAATATAAAAAAAGATTAATAATAAAAGATAAAAAATTTAAAATATTTTAGCAATTACAAAAAATAGAAAAAAGAAAAAAATAAAATATGAAAATAATACATTCTTTACTGATGCTTAAAACACAAAAATATCTACCACCTTTAACTTTATCATTTGGCGATTTTGATAGGTTCCATTTAGTACACCAAAAAAATTTTAAAAATTAATTTCTTTTCGTGATACTAAAAGTGATTTAATTAATTTTTAACCTAATTCCAAATTTTTTTAGTAAAGGACAAAAAATTCTAACTTCTTTGCCTCAAAAAATTACTTTTTATAAAATTCTACAACTTAATTATATTTTTGTATATTATTGGAATAAATATTTGGATATTTTAACAAAAAGAAACTTTTATCCCAATATTAAAAAAACAATTTTAAAAGAATTTTAATTACTAAAGAAACTCGTTTCGGCGCACTTGCCCGCTTCGCACTGCGCCCCAAAAGTATTACAATTAATAAATCTGTTAATTATGTTCAAGATCAACTTTCTTAGTTGATCTTTTTTTTTTTAAAAGAAATAAAAAAAGATTTCTTATTCTTATTTTTTCTAATTTATTTTGGCAAAGGGATAATATGGAAAGAAAAGTTTTATTTTTACTTTTTTTAAAAAATAAAAAAAATATGCAGGCACGTTCTCGATTAATTGGACTTCATTATCCATTGGTTCATAAAATAGTGCAAAAATTTAACTATTATCCTCGCGTTTTAACTAAAGAAGATTTATTTCAAGAGAAGGATTGTTAGGTTTAATGCGCACTGCTCTCCATTCACTACACAACAAATAAAGAGGTTACATTGGTAAAATGGAATAAAATATAAAATTAAAATTGTTTTATTAATATGATACTACACAGCCAGCAGGTTCAAAGTATTATTTCTTGTTCTTTAAAATTTTGATATGACAAAATACTTAACTAACTAAAGAATTTTTAATTTTTAATTTAAATTAACTTTATAGTATATAGTATCACAAAAGAAAAAATTACTTCAATATTTTTAAAATTTTTAAAAATAAAGTTTTTTTATTTTAATTTTGTTTAAAAATAAAGTTTTTTATTTATTTTATGAAATATAAAAAAATACTTATTTAAGGTTATTTTTATATATAAAATGGTTCCTATAATGTATATTATGTAAACCATTTATTATTAAATTTAATTTCTATTAAAAAATTAAAAATATTTAAAAAAATAATTTAAAATCAATAATTTAAAAATTCGCACTGCTCATCATTCAATACACAACAAAATTAAGAGGTTGCATTGGTAAAATGGAATAAAAAATAAATAAAAGAATTAATAATAGAGACCAATTTTAAAATTGGTCTTTTTTTTGTTTTTTAAAAAAAAATAACCCTTTCAATAAAAAAATATGGAAGGAAGAAAAATGATAAAAAAGGCATTTTTAAAAAAAGCTAAAACAAGAGAAACAGAAAAGTTACTTACTCTTTTTTTAAAAGACAAAAAAAATCTTAAACTCAGAGATAAAATTATTAAAAATTATGAAGAATTTGTTTGGAAAATGGTACATAGTTTTCAATATTATCCTA